>CAZBZA010000004.1:0-30241 GCA_964495865.1 uncultured Lentimicrobiaceae bacterium | reverse complement strand
GGGATTTCGGCGACCCGATTTCGGGAACCAATAACACATCTACTTTACAAAATCCGCTGCATATATATAATACTGCCGGAAGTTACACAGTTCTTCTGCTTGTGCAAAATGCGTCGGGTTGTCCTGATACTATTTCGAAAGTTATTGAAGTTCAACCCAAACCGGGTGTTGACTTCTCGTGGTCGAGCACCTGCCTGGGAACAACAACTCAATTCACTACAAATACAACCGTTACCAATGTTGGAGCTGTTGCGTCGTACGACTGGGATTTTGGTGATGGAACTCCTCATAATACTTCGCAGCAAAATCCTTTGCATGTGTATACAACCACCGGTAGTTTTACTGTAACACTTACTATAGTTGACACAGCAGGTTGCGAGAATTCGGTTTCTCATATTGTTGAAATTACTCCTCAACCGAGCGCACTCTTCAGTATTTCAAGCGCATGCCTTGGCGCAAGTACTTATTTTACGGATCAGTCATTTACTTCAAGTGGCGAACCGATAGTAGCCTGGTTCTGGGATTTCGGGGTAACGTCAACTACCAATGATACTTCGAATATTCAAAATCCGAACTGGACTTATACAACGCTTGGCGTTTATAATGTAAGCCTGATTGTGACTTCGCAAAACGGTTGTCAGGATACAACCACAATGACGATTCAGGTATTTAGCAATCCAACAGCTAATTTCATTTATACTGCGGCTCCGTGTGACGAAGGTGCTGTTTATTTCCAGGATTCGTCATATAGCCAGCAAGCAACAATCGTTGGTTGGAACTGGGAGTTTGAGCCCAATCATTTTTCAACGCTTCAAAATCCGGTTTATGTATTTTATGCAACTGACTCATGTTATAATGTCCGTTTAATTGCAACCGATGTAAGGGGATGTGTTGATACTGTATTCAAGAGTGTATGTGTGCCGGCAGATTTTGACTTTACATTTGCTATTTCGCCAACCTGTTTCAGGGATACAACCTATTTTACACCTCAGCTCCTTGCACCTTTAACGGATTCGCTTGTATTTTTCAACTGGAATTTCGGTGATCCTGCTTCAGGAATTTACAATACGTCAACCTTACGTTTGCCTTCACACTATTATTCGCAGCCAGGTACATATACAATAAGCCTTCAGGCAATTGATATTAACAATTGCCCGAAAATCAAATACTTATCATTAGTGGTGCATCCTTTGCCGCTTCCAGCTTTTACTTTTACCAGTGGTATTTGCGATAGTACAATTTACTTTAATGAGTCTTCTTCAGGAAACGGAAGTAATATAACCCAATGGATATGGAGTTACGGCGATGGAATTACCGACACAGTTTTTGCACCTGATCCTCCTGATCTATCGCATTTATACACTTCCGCGGGACTATATATTGTTAGTCTTTCTGTTACCAATACAAATGGATGTACTGAAGTTTTAACAGATAGCAATGTACTTGTAAAACCATGCATCGATGCCGAATTTGAACTTATCGATACATTAATTTGCCAGAATAATATGTTATCATTTGCTGACAGCAGTTTCAGCGGGTTGCCAACAAGTGAATGGTACTGGGATTTTGGCGACGGGAATGATACAACTTATTATGCATATACAAATCCGGTTAACCATGTATTTGAAACAGCAGGTACGTTTAGTGTTAAAATGAGGCTATCTACTTATGTTGCCGGACAAAAAGTGAGCGACTCAACTCAGCTTACCGTTTTTGTAAACCCAGCACCCTTACCTGATTTTACTTTTAGTAAGGTCTGCTACCTTCAAAATGCTGTATTTACCAACATGACTTCTGGAAACGGAACACAGATAAGTAATTACAACTGGAGTTTCGGCGAACCAACTTCTGTACCGAATGATACGTCAACAGTCCGGAACCCTACTCACCTGTATAATGCCCCAGGCACATATGATGTGCAGCTTGTTGCAAAAAATACAATCGGGTGCGTTGATTCAATCCTTAAACCACTTATTGTTTATGGTTTGCCAGATGCAAATTATTCTTATTCCCTGTCCTGTGCGGGTGATAAAACCAGCTTTACTGATTTGTCGGTTTTGGCGGTAGCTCCACTCATTGAATGGGATTGGACATTTAGCGATAATACAAGTGTTATTGGCAGAAAAGAGGATCAAAATCCGGAATATATTTTCAACACACCTGGCGATTACCTTGTCAATCTGATGGTTAAGGATACAAATGGCTGTATTGACACTATTAACCAGAATGTTACAACCTGGAGTGTGCCAACTTCCATCTTTAATTATACTGACAATTTCAATGAGGTCCAAGGACAATTGCAATTTACCAATACGTCCATTGATGCGACTAAATACTACTGGACTTTTGGTAACGGCGATGATTCGTATGGTGAAAATCCGGTTGCATTCTATCAGAACGATGGCACTTACTCAATTACCCTGGTTACATGGAATGACAAGGAATGTTCGGATACTATTACTATGGACTATAAGTTTATGGTTAAAGGATTGTATATTCCAAATGCATTTTCGCCGGGAAATCCAAAAACAAGTGTACAATTATTAAAACCGGTTGGTATAAATCTGAAAGAATATCGTTTTGAGGTTTACGACCGCTGGGGAAACATGTTGTGGTGGACTGACAAACTGGATAATTACGGCCGGCCCACCGAAGGTTGGGATGGCAGATATAACGGCGTTTTGATGCAGGACGGAGCCTATGTATGGGTAGCATCAGGAGTATTTAAAGATGGTACTATATGGGATGCAGACAACATTGGGAACAATGATAATCTGCCGAAATTAAAAACCGGTACAGCAACAATGCTTAAATAATAGATACATCATTAAAAGAAAAAAGCACCTTAACGGTGCTTTTTTCTTGTGCTGAATTCAGAATCTGTTTATACAACTTGTGTTTTTAAAATAGTTTCTTTCCTTTTCCTCCAAACAATCCGCCAAGCAAGCCACGAACAAGGGCACGGCCTAATTGTCCACCAACCTGTTGTGTAACAGTTCGTCCGACTACTTTAGTTAAATCTCCAAACAAACCGGTGTCAGTATTTTTAGTACGGGCTTTTTCTTCGCGAGCTTCTATTTTGGCCCTTTCGGCATCTGCTTTTTCCCGGGCTTTTTGATCGAGGGCATCCTGATTTTGTTTTATCTGAGTATTGATACGAGCCTGAAGTATCTCAAATGCTGACTCACGGTCAACCTCTTTCTCGTAAACACCTGCAATAACAGAGCGGCGTATTAAGGCCGTTCGCTCTTCGGGAGTAATAGGTCCGATCTGAGCTTGCGGAGGCAGAATTTTAGCTTTTTCGACCATCGAAGGAATTCCTTTTTCATCGAGGAACGAAACCAGTGCTTCGCCCACACCAAGTTCTGTAATAACCTGTTGCACGTCGAGAGCAGGATTTGGCCTGAATGTTTCAGCAGCGGTTTTTACGGCTTTCTGGTCGCGGGGAGTAAAAGCACGCAGTGCATGTTGTACCTTATTTCCAAGTTGTCCTAAAATGGTTTCCGGAATATCAATTGGGTTTTGAGTGCAAAAATAAATCCCAACACCTTTCGACCGTATCAGGCGGACAACCTGTTCTACTTTTTCGATCAATACTTTGGGCGAATCATTAAATAAAAGGTGAGCTTCATCAAAGAAGAAAACCAGTTTAGGTTTATCCATATCTCCTACCTCAGGAAGCCGTTCAAATAGTTCGGACAGCAGGTATAGCAGAAGCGTGGAATAAGTCCGTGGAGCCATCATAAGTCTGTCAGCGGCAAGGATATTTATCATTCCTAAACCATTGGAGTCCGTTTGCATAAAATCGAATATGTCAATTGCCGGCTCCCTGAAAAACTTATCAGCATCCTGTTCCTCAAGACCGATAAGCTCGCGTTGAATGGCGCCGATACTTGCCGCCGAAATATTTCCATATGAAGTAATAAACAGCTCGCGGTTATTACCAACATATTCGCACATTTTCTGAAGATCTTTTAAATCGAGTAACAATAAATTGTTATCGTCAGCAATTCTGAAAACCAACGTTAATACACTGCTTTGTATATCGTTAAGGTTCATCAGTCGCGCAAGCAGAAGAGGACCCATTTCTGAAATGGTGGTTCGGAGCGGATGTCCCTGTTCACCAAAAAGATCCCAGAATGTGACAGGAAAGCTACGAGGTGTAAAACCTTCTATTTGCATTTTGGCAATCCTGTCGGTAACCCGCTGGTTGCCTGCGCCTGATTTGCTTACGCCTGATAAATCGCCTTTTATATCCGACATAAAAACCGGCACTCCGATTGAGCTGAATGCTTCAGCCATAACCTGTAGTGAAACTGTTTTTCCTGTACCTGTGGCACCCGCTATCAAACCATGACGATTAGCCATCCTTGGGTTCAGGAACATTTCTATTCCTGACTTGGCAATAAGTAAATTTCCTTCTGAAGTGATCATAAAAATATATTTTTCTTTATTTGAATTGCTTTATTACAAATATAGAGAAACTTTCAAACCAAATTGCCCGGATACAAAAAATCATGCCAACCTTTAGGGAAGACATGATTTAGCATGATTTTCAGGTTTTAATATCCGAGCAATTCTTTAGCAGCTTTATAAATTCGCGCTTGATCCGGCAGAATGGCTTTTTCGAGTATCCTGTTAAATCCTACAGGGGTAAATGTAGAACCTACTCGTCGTACAGGAGCATCAAGGAACTGGAACCCTTCATCGGAGATCATGGCTGCAATTTCACCACCAAAACCTCCAAAAACCTTGTCCTCGTGAACTACCAGCACGCGACCGGTTTTCTTCACACTTGCCATAATTGCGTCTTTATCAAGCGGTACCAGCGAGCGGATATCAACTACTTCAATGCTTTTTCCTGTTTCTTCAGCAATCTGATTAGCAACGGCAATACTCATATGAGTTGTGTTTCCGTATGTGATGATGCTCATATCCTTACCATCTCTGCGGGTGCGGGCTTTTCCGAAAGGAACTTCAAAATCATCAGGTACAATGGTTTCAGCTATCGGATCATTATAAAGAGCTTTAGGTTCGAGGAAAAGGGTAGGACCTTTGGAGCGGATAGAAGTACGAAGCAGTCCGGCGGCATCGTCAGCAAAGGATGGACACACAATGCGAACACCCGGAATTGCTGCCAGCGATCCTTCGATGTTTTGCGAATGGTATAATCCGCCACCGATATAACCACCTGAAGCAAGTCTGATTGTAACATTAGGTGAAAACGCACCATTGCTGCGCCAGTAATCATGCGAAAGCTCAATATATTGTTCCATTGCTGGCCAGAAATAATCAGCAAATTCGGCACCTTCGACAACAATCCTGATTTTATCGTTATAACGACTCATGCCGTTTGCAGTTCCCAGTATAAAATCTTCGGCAATCGGTCCGTTAAAAATCCGCTCGATGCCAAATTCCTGCTGCATCCCTTTAGTAACATTAAAAATGCCACCCTTTTCCTTGTTGGCTACATCCTGACCCCATAAAAAAGTATCCGGATTAGTGCGGAATTCTTCTTTCAGCGTTTCGTTAAGAGCCTGAATGAATTTAAGCGAGCGTCCTTCTTTTTGATTGTGAATTCCATCATTAAATTTTAATGGGATATATGGAGCCGGCGAAACAAAATCGAATATGGAATCAGGAGAAGGATCAGGAGCCGTAAGAGCTTTGCGGTGCGCTGCCATCATTTCTTTCTGAGCCTGATCGTCAATTACAGCTAATTCCTCTTCGGTAAACCTGCCTGAATGGATTAAAATGATACGGAACCTATCGAGAGGATCTCCGGCTTTAGCGCAATGTCTTTCATTTTCATCGCGATAGAGCTCATGTTTATCCGAATTTGAATGCGAATGAATTCGAACACAGGAAGCATGAACAATTACCGGTTCTTGTTTTTCAATAGCGTGGCGCTTAGCCATTTCCATGGCATTCATGGATGCGAAAATATTTTTGCCATCGCAATGAATGATCCTCAGGTTCTTGAAGCCCTTGAAATTATCGGCAGCATGGGCATTTGCTGTTTGGTCGCGCTGAGGTACTGAAATCCCATACCTGTTATCCTGAAATACAAAAACTACCGGTAACTTTTCATTGCTTGCACCATTAATAGCCTCATAAACATAACCTTCGGAGGTTGAAGATTCGCCTTGCGAACTGATAGCCACCCCTTTGCCGCCATATTTTTTTATTGCACGGGCAACACCAACAGCATGCAGTGTATGATTTCCTGTGGCGGAAGAAACATTATGAATATTCCATTCAGGTTTTGCAAAATGGTTCGACATATGGCGGCCTCCGCTTGCCAGGTCAGTTGCTTTCGAGATGCCGTTCAGTATAACTTCTTCGGCAGTTAATCCTGCTGAGATAGCCGTAAGCATATCGCGATAATATGGGAATAAGTGGTCGGTTTCATGATCAAATATCTGTCCGATAGCTAATTGTATTCCATCATGACCGGCATAAGGTGCGTGATACGACCATCCCAAGGCTTGTTTCAGATAATTTGGTGCACGCTCATCGAGTTTGCGGCCAAGCACCATCAGGTAGTACCATTTCTGTAATGTTTCTTTGTCAACAGTATCAACTTTGTACTCTTTACGCTTTTCCATTCTTATTACTTAAAAATTTTTGAAAGTTCAGATAAAATAACGGCTTAAAGCCGATTTTGTTCGCAGTTTTTAAAAATCATTAAACAAAACTGATAATACTAACAATTTATCCCCGGATAATTGTGTACATACCATCATCGCGCAACCTTATTATGGTCGAAGGTTTAGCCCTCGTAAAGTATTCCTGCTTGTAGGAGACAATGTAATCAACCGAATCCATAATTTCTGCTGCTATCTGGCTGAAAACCACTGGAGGATCGAATCCGGATATATTTGCAGAAGTAGAAACAATAGGCTTTCCAAATCTGCGGATTAGTTCATTACAGAAATCATCTTTCACTATTCGCATGGCAATTGTGCCGTCGGCTGCAATTACATTTGGCGCCAGTTTACGCGCGTTGGAATAAATAATTGTTACCGGATTGGTAATGCTGTCGAGCAAATCGCCGGTAATTTCGGGTACTTTTTCAATGTAAGTCGAAAGATTGTCAATATGATCGATTAATACGATCAAACTCTTAGCTTCGCTGCGGTTTTTAATACGGTAAATTTTCTCAACAGCTTTGGTGTTGGTTGCATCGCAACCTAGGCCCCATATAGTGTCAGTAGGATAGAGAATGGTACCCCCGGCAGCAAGTATTTCCAGTGATTTTACTATGTCGTCTTCGAAATCCATGGTATAATAACAATTTTCAGAGTGTTTGGGTTTAGATTTTTGATATTATTTTAATACCAGATCTGAATATAAATTCATCAGATTGGATGCAACCTTATCTTCGTCAAACTGCTTCGAATGACTAAATCCTTTTTCAGTCATTGATTGCTTTAAATCGTTACTATTAAGCAACTTCGAAAGAGTTGAACCCAATTGTTCAGTATTGTAAGGATCGCAATACAACGCGGCATCGCCACCGGTTTCGGCAAAACAACTTCCGGTGCTGGTTATTACGGGGATTCCTGAATTCATTGCCTCTAAAATAGGAATTCCAAATCCCTCAAAAACAGAAGGATACACAAAGATGATTGACGATTGGTATAGGGATGGTAAATCGGATGTTTCAACAGTATGCCTGAAAATAATTCGGTTACTTGCTGGTTTATCTTTCAGGAAATCATTTATCTCCGAAATATAAGCTGTTGGTTTTCCAGCAATTACCAAAGGGAAATCAATATCCTCATCCAGGAAGGCCTTGATAAGCGACAAAGCATTTTTTCTTTTTTCAATCGTTCCCAGGAAAAGAATGTATTGCTCGGGGAGATTGTATTTTTTTCTGACTTCTGATTTCCTTTCGGGATTCACAGGAATGCGGAATATCGGATCGCATGACTGGTAGATCACATGAATCTTCTTGGGATCAGTCCCGAAATTAGAAATAATATCGTCTCTGGTTGCTTTACTTATAGCGATTACGCTGTCAGCAACGCGGCAGGCGTGTTTAAATTTTAATGAATAAATCTGCCTGTCAACAGAGGAGTAATATTCAGGAAAACGCAAAAAAATCAGATCATGAATAGTGACCACCGATTTTGCTCGTGTTTTTTTTATACTTAAAGGAAGTTCGTTACTTAATCCGTGAAAAATATCCAGGTTCAGGTCGTTAGCCTGATGATACAATCCCCAGGAACGCCAATAATCAGGGAAAAGAGAGGAAAACCCTTTTTCAGGTTCAACAATAAATTGATTTTCTGATGGCTGAAATATTTTTTTGTCAGGCTTACCCGAAAATAAATAATAGTTGTTATACGGATAAAAGCGAGATAAAAGCCGCAATGTGCTCCGGCTATAATTACCCAGGCCACTGCGGTTTTGAAATACACGTTTCGCATCAAATCCTATATTCATATCAATCAATGATCAGCTTACTAAAATGAGATATCATACTCTCTCAATGCTTCGTTCAGAGAAGTTTTCAGGTCGGTTGAAGGTTTTCTTTGCCCGATAATCAAAGCACAGCTTACCTGGAATTCACCAGCCGGATATTGCCTGGTGTAAGAACCAGGAATTACTACCGATCGGGGAGGCACATATCCTTTATATTCAACAGGTTTGCTTCCGGTTACATCAATTATGCGGGTGCTTTGCGTAATAACCACATTGGCACCCAGCACAGCTTCGGTGCCGATACGGGCTCCTTCCACCACAATACACCTTGACCCTATAAAGCAGTTATCTTCGATAATTACCGGTGCAGCCTGCACAGGCTCAAGCACTCCGCCAATTCCTACTCCACCGCTCAGGTGAACGTTCGAACCAATTTGTGCGCAACTTCCTACGGTAGCCCAGGTGTCAACCATAGTTCCGGCACCTACCCATGCTCCGATGTTTACATAGGATGGCATCATAATTACGCCCGGCGATAAATAAGCGCCATAACGAGCCACAGCATGAGGCACTACGCGCACGCCAAGCTCTTTGTAGTTGTGTTTCAAAGGGATTTTATCATGAAATTCGAGAGGGCCAGCTTCCATTACTTCCATTTGTCGCAAAGGGAAATACATAATTACTGCTTTTTTAATCCATTCATTTACCTTCCAATCGTTCCCGACAGGTTCTGCTACTCTCAGTTTTCCTTTATCAAGCAGTTCAATAACCTGAAATACAGCGTTTTTTGTTTCTTCAATAGTTAACAGGGAACGATTGATCCAGGCTTTTTCAATGATTGATTTTAATTCATCCATGTTTATTGATTTTCAATCTCAAAATTAGAACTTTTATACAGAACATTGCCGGCTAAGTTGTTATTTATCCCTAAAACAATAGAAATGCCTGAATTCCGGATATTTTCAAAACTAATTCTTCGTAATTTTGCCGCAAAAATCGGAATTGGGACGAATACTGGCAATTGATTACGGACAGAAAAGGGTAGGGCTTGCCGTTACTGACGAACTCAGGATGATAGCAACTGCACTTGCATCAGTTCATTCAAAAGATGTGATACCCTTTCTTAAGGATTATGTTTCACACGAAAATGTTGATTGTTTTGTAGTTGGTTACCCGCTTACATTGCAAAATCAGCTTTCGGAATCAGCCAGGTTTACCGAACCGTTTGTAAAAAATCTACAAAGGACCTTTCCATCAATTCCTGTTGAGCGCATTGACGAGCGTTTTACATCCAAAATGGCAACTGCCGCCATTCTCGAATCTGGTGCTAGAAAGAAGGTCCGGCAAAATAAAGCCTTGGTCGATAAAGTAAGCGCGGTAATAATTCTTCAATCGTACCTCGAAATGATAGAAATGAAACGATGAACCAAATCACTGGTTCTGTGTTTGTTTTACAATAATTAAATTTCAGTTTTTTGATGATCTGAAACCTTGAAACTAACAAAAACGATTACCCGATAAAAATATGATTCTCCCGGTAGTAGCATACGGACATGCTAATTTGCGTAAAAAGTCCGTCGAAATAAGTCCTGAATACCCTGGCCTGCAGCAATTGATAACCGATATGTGGGAAACCATGTATTTTTCGGTGGGTGTTGGTTTAGCCGCTCCCCAGATTAATAAGCAGATCCGTCTTTTCGTTATTGATGCAACACCTTATTCAGAAGAAAAACCTGAAACTAAAGATTTTAAAAAAGTCTTTATTAATCCTTTAATAGTTGAGGAAAAAGGCGAAGAGTGGGCTTTCAACGAAGGATGCCTTAGCATTCCGGATATTCACGAAGATGTTATACGCCATGCAGAAGTGCGGATAACATATTTTGATGAACATTTTGTGGCTCATGACGAATGGTTTTCGGGAATACTGGCCCGCATTATACAACATGAATATGATCATCTCGAAGGTGTGCTTTTTGTCGATAAAATTCATCCTCTTCGTAAAATGATGGTCAAGCGCAAGCTGCAGGATATCTCAAAAGGCATAACTGATGCTAAATACAAAATGATTTTCCCTCCTAAAAAACACTGATAATTAAATTCTTATACAAATTAATATCATTAAAGCTATGAATAAATGTTTGGCCTTGCTCACTTTTGTATCAATTCTGTTTTTTTATTCCTGTTCACCTTCGCGGGAAAAAATGTTAAGTGAGATTTCGAAGATGGAGAAAACAATGAAAGAATCTCAAAAAGTAGATACTGTTGCCGTTACCGAATTAATAAGCGCTTACCAGAATTTTGCTTCAAAATATCCTGATGACAGCCTCGCTCCCGAGAACCTTTATAAAGCCTCGGGCCTTGCCGTTGGTTTCGGACGCGGAGTGCAGGCAGTTGAACTTTATGAAACTATTATTACTAAATATCCTGAATACAATAAAGTAGCTGAATGCTTTTTTATGGAAGCTTTTACTTACGAAAATGTAATTGGAAACATTGGGAAAGCCAGTGAATATTACAATAAATTCCTTTATAAATATCCTAACCACGAGTTAGCCGATGATGCTAAGGCTGCCATAAAATTCCTTGGAAAATCGCCGGAAGAAATGGTTCGCGAATTCGAACAAATGAATGCCGATTCAGTTGCTACTGTCGTAAATTGATCTCGTGGTTTTTTATTCTGATCCAGATAATTGCTGAATGTCAGGAATATGTATAAATTCTATTTCTGATCCGAAAAATCCTCAGTTAGCGCTGTTTTTAAACCGGAAGCTTTAATATCGAGCATCAGAACGCCATTTCTGCAGTATGAAATCCGCCCGGTTTGTTCCGAAACAATAATTGCGACTGAATCGTTTTTCTCTGTAATTCCTATTGCTGCGCGATGCCGCAGGCCAAGTTCAGCAGGCAGGTCCGATTTATCCGAAACAGGCAGAATGCACCTGGCAGCCCTTATTTTATTATCACTGATAATAACAGCTCCATCGTGAAGGGGATTATTCTTGTAAAAAATGCTTTCGATAAGCTGACCTGAAATCAGGGCATCCACAGCCAGTCCGGTATCTTTAAATTCAGAAAGGTCATTCTTACGGCCTACCACTATTAGTGCTCCGGTAAGCGAATGCGACATGCGGTGACAAGCCTGCACAATTGGATCAATATCAGCAAGATTGCTATCGTCGAAATGCAGTTTTGAGAAAATCGACATGAATTTATTCCGTGTAACAAAACCCGGAGACCCGATGGCAAGCAGAAATTTCCGGATTTCGGGCTGGAAAACTACAATAAAAGCAATAAAACCAACTGAAGTAAATGCTCCCAGAAGGTCTGACAATAGATCCATTTGTAAAGCTTTCACCAAACGCCATATTACAAAGATGGCTAATATCCCAAGGAAAATATTTACTGCCGCTGTACCTTTTAAAAGCTGGTAAAGTGAGAACAGCAAAAAAGCTACCAGCACGACATCGATAACATCGAGTATCCTGATACTCAAAAAAAGCGGAATAAAGGAAGTGATCATGTATGTGTAATTGTAGGATGCAAATATACTTATTACCTTGTTTTGATGTATGTTTCGGCAAGTTTTATTACCTGAACAGCTTCTTTAACATCGTGAACACGCAGAATATCAGCACCGTTAAGTACAGCAAGTATATGCAATGCTGATGTTCCTGGCAGAGCTTCCTGCGGATTGATTTGCAGTAATTTATAAATCATTGATTTGCGCGACAGGCCAACCAAAAGTGGGAAACTGTGTTTTTTAAATCTATTTAACTGGCTCAGTAAGCTGTAATTGTGTTCAATTGATTTTCCGAAACCGAAACCTGGATCAAGTATCACCTGGTTAATGCCGGCGTTTTCCAGTTGTTTCAGTTTTTGATCGAAAAAAGTATTCACTTCATTGCTTACGTTATCATACGATGGATTCAGCTGCATGTCAGCCGGCGTTCCCTGCATGTGCATCAATATATAAGGTAGTCCGGAAATCGCTACTGCATCCATAAGGTGCTGATCCATACTTCCTCCGGAAATGTCGTTTATAATTCCGATCCCTGCTTCAGCAGCAAGTTTAACAACTTTTGACCGGCACGTGTCCACTGAAAAAACGGTTTCAGGATAGCGAAAGGTTAGTGTTTCGATAACAGGTAAAAGGCGCGAAATTTCCTCTTCCTCACTCACTGCGGCAGCTCCTGGCCGGGTTGAAACTGCACCGATATCAATTATGGATGCACCTTCTCCAATCATCTTCTCCGTTTGCGAAATCCAGGCATCGGCATTATTGTATTTTCCTCCGTCGTAAAATGAATCGGGAGTTAAATTTAATATGCCCATAACCAGTGGTTTATCAATTATCAGCACATTCTTGCCACAGCGCAGAGAATTATTTCCGGAAAAAGGTGTAATTTTATCACTCCAAAAAATCATGTTTTCTTCATTGAAATCAGCTACAAAGTTATTGATAATATGCCTGATAAAACTTTTCAGCAATACGATAAAGCATTAAAAGCCTGCCGTAACGTGTTTATGGCAAAAATGCACGATTACGGCACAGCATGGCGAATACTGCGGACTACATCCATTACCGACCAGATTTATATCAAAGCCAGCCGGATACGAAGTATCGAGGAAAAGGGCGAAAGCAAAGTTGATGAAGGTGTAAAACCTGAATTTATCGGAATGATAAACTATTCAGTGATGGCACTTATTCAGCTCGAACTCGGTTCAGTTGAAGATCCGCATATGAACGAGGATGTTGTTGGGTCAAAATACGATTCATTCGTAACTATGGCACGTAACCTGATGGCCGATAAAAATCATGATTACGGCGAAGCATGGAGACAAATGAGGATCAGTTCACTTACTGATATTATTTTGATGAAGTTGCTGCGAATCAAACAGATAGAAGACAATAACGGATTGACAATTATGTCCGAAGGGCTTGATGCCAATTACCTTGATATAATTAATTATTCAGCTTTTGCGCTGATTATGTTGGATGAACAAAACCAGTAAACTATGAAATGGATCGCCAATTTGAGCAGAATTCTGACAGGACTTGTATTTGTGTTTTCAGGTTTTGTGAAGGGTGTTGACCCACTTGGAACCGCATACAGACTCGAAGATTACTTTATTGCTTTTCACTGGGATGTTTTTATTCCTTATGCTTTATTTTTCTCTATTCTACTCTGCACCATCGAATTTGCAGTTGGAGCAATGTTGCTGTTTAATCTGAAGATGAGATTCACGTCGTGGATTTTATTGATCATGATGGTGTATTTTACTGGTCTTACATTAAATGATGCCATATATAACCCGGTGCCCGATTGCGGATGTTTCGGCGACTTTATTAAACTTACCAATTGGCAGACATTCTATAAAAATTTGGTATTGTTGCCTTTGGCAATTATCATTTTTATTTACAGAAAGAAATTTAAACCTATTGCCGGAACAGGAATTCAATGGGGTTTGGCAGTTTTTTTTACAGTTCTGTTTGCCGGGTTTTCCTATTATTGTTACACCCATTTACCTATTCTCGATTTCACCGAATGGAAAACCGGCAACAAATTATACCCCGAAAACCCTAAACCGGTTAATTATTATCTTTCGTACAAGAATAAAAAATCCGGCGAGATTAAGGAATATCTATCACCAAATTATCCCTTTAACGACAGCATCTGGATGTCGGAATGGGAATTTGACTCGCAACGCGTTGAAGATCCAAATGTGTATTATGGAAAGTCGCTCATTATTATGGATACTCTTGGTAACAATTCGACCGAGAGCATTATCAGAAACCCTGGTTACCAGTTGATCGTTAATTCGTATGATTTATCATTGACCAATAAGGCCGCTTTCGTAAAACTTAACAGTTTTGCTGCAAAAGCATATGCCGACGATATTCCAACTGCGGTTCTGGTTTCGAATCAGCCATCGGAAATTGCTCAATTTATAATCGAAAACAAACTGCAACTCGATTTTTATACAGCTGATGATATTGTGCTTAAATCAATTGTAAGGTCAAATCCGGGTTTGCTTTTAATGAAAGATGGTGTGATACTCAAAAAATGGCATCATAATGATTTTCCTGATTATGAGGATTTTAAGAGTTTAATTGAAAAGAAATAAGTTATTTGCCTGCTTGTTTCAGCTTTGTAGATGCTTCGTTTAGTTTCAATTACATTCCCTGAATAATAAACTCTTCAAACTCTTCAAACCTTTAACTTTTCAACCCTTTCAATCTCCAAAATGCTCCGTTACACCCTTATCCGGCTTATGTATGGAATACTGGTACTGTTCGGAGTAGTTACACTGATTTTCTTCCTTTTTAATGTACTTCCCGGCGATCCGGCACGCATGATGCTTGGGCAGAGGGCAGATATTAATTCAGTTGACGCTATAAACCGCGATCTTGGCAGAGATAAACCTCTTGCTGTTCAATACTTTAGTTTTTTAAATGACGTGTCGCCGCTTTCAGTTCATACAATTCAAAATAAAACAAGTGCATTTTATTTTGATACCGAAAAGTATTCTTCCTCAATAAAGATTCTTACTATTGGCAACTCAACTTTTGTAGTTAAAAAACCATATTTAAGAAGATCTTATCAAAGCAAGCGTCCGGTTTCAGAGATACTTTCTGAAGCATTTATTCCAACCATGGTTCTTGCAACCTTAGCTATGATAGTTGCTTCACTGATTGGATTAGTGCTTGGTATTTTAAGCGCCCTGAATAAAGATGGGTGGTTCGATCGTATTGCACTCATTGTGAGTATTCTGGGGATGTCGTTACCATCATTTTTTGCAGCTATACTCATAGCATGGTTGTTTGCTTATGTACTGGCCGACTACACAGGATTGAGCATGTTTGGCAGCCTTTATACGGTTGATGATTTTGGGCGGGGAGAATATATCGACTATAAAAATCTTATCCTCCCGGCTTCAACTCTGGCAATCAGGCCTTTGGCGATCATCACTGAGCTGACGCGCAGTTCGATGCTTGATGTAATGTCGCAGGACTATATTCGCACAGCCAGGTCTAAAGGTTTGGGTTTGTATAAAATTATAACCCGTCATGCGCTCAAAAATGCTCTGAATCCGGTTGTTACGGCTGTTTCTGGTTGGTTTGCCTCGCTGATGGCCGGAGCTGTTTTTGTTGAGTATATATTCGACTGGAAAGGGGTAGGGGTTGTAATAGTTGATGCTCTCGAAAAATATGATTTCCCGGTAATAATGGGTGCGGTATTGTTTATATCCGTTTTACTCATTATTATTAATATTTTTGCAGATATTATCTACGGTATCCTCGATCCGCGGATCCGTTACTCCTGAAGAAAAAAATAATCAGTCATATAAATATCAAAAAAAACAAAAATCATGAGAAAGAAAATTGTAGCCGGAAACTGGAAAATGAATAAGAATTTTCAGGATGCTGAAGATCTGATGTTCGAAATTGTTGACGAACTCACCGAAAAAGGTTCAGGTGATACTGAAGTAATTATTTGTCCGCCAGCTGTTTACCTTGAAATGAGTTCCGATATCGCTGCCGAAAACGGTTTTATGATAGGTGCCCAAAATTTCTGTCAATGGGAATCAGGTGCTTATACCGGTGAGATTTCTGCTTCTATGCTTCATTCGATGGGGATTTCACACGCCATTCTTGGTCATTCCGAGCGCAGGACATATTTCGGAGAAACCGATAAAATTATTGCTGCAAAAGTAGACCTTGCTTTAAAAAACGGTATCATTCCTATTTATTGCTGTGGTGAAGTTCTTGCTGAACGTCAGGCTGAGAAACACTTTGATGTGGTGCGCGCTCAGGTAAGCGAAGCATTGTTTCACCTTGGTAAAGAAGCTGTAAGCCAGGTGATTATTGCATATGAACCCGTATGGGCCATTGGGACCGGCGTTACTGCATCCTCAGCTCAGGCACAGGAAATGCATGCTTTTATTCGTAGCCTTCTGTCAGAAAAATTTGGAGATGATGTAAGCCAGGAAATTCCTATTCTTTATGGTGGCAGTTGCAATGCGCAAAATGCAGTAGAGTTGTTCGCTAATGCAGATGTTGATGGTGGGTTAATAGGTGGCGCATCACTCAAAGCGGCTGATTTTGTTACCATAGTGAACTCGTTCAGTTAATATGGAATACATCGAAATGATATGCCACCCATCTCAGGGTGCGCATACGGCTGAATTATTGATGGCCATGCTTGCCGATATAGGCTTCGAAAGTTTCACTGAAAATGAAAACGGGACACTGTCAGCATTTATCCAGGCTCCGTTATTCACCCCTGAATTATCGGCAAGGTTAAGTTCCGGCGAATTTGTAGAGTTTCTTGATTCCTTTAAAATCGACCGTATCGCCGATCAGAATTGGAATGCCGTTTGGGAAAGCCAGTATGAACCTGTTCTGATTGACGGCCGTTGTATGGTGCGGGCTCCTTTTCATCAGCCAATGCCAGGCGTTGAATACGATATTGTTATCATGCCTAAAATGTCATTCGGTACCGCACATCATGAAACTACCAAACTCATGATCCGGTATTTGCTGAGTTTGGAGCTTGAAGGTAAATCATTGCTTGATATGGGTTCCGGAACTGCAGTACTGGCTATTCTTGCCCGAATGAAAGGCGCACAACCTGTTGCTGCAATCGATAACGACGAATGGGCATTTAACAATGCTTTGGAGAATGTGCAAAGCAATAATTATGGAGATATCGAAGTTTTACTTGGAGACAGTTCATCGTTACCAGGTAGAAAATACGATATAATCCTGGCCAATATTAACCGCAATATTCTGCTGGCTGATATCCCAAAATATCGCGAAAGCCTTACCCATGGGGGAAAACTTTTTGTGAGCGGTTTTTACTTCGAAGATCTGCAACTTATTGAAGCAAAGGCAAATGAAGTTGGCCTCAGTATTATGTCGAACCGGGTTGAAAATAACTGGACATCTGCTTGTTTTACTCTTTAAAAAATGTTTTGGAGCATCTGCCGGTATATAGATTTGCTTCTGAAACAATCTGATCACATAAATTCCGGTTCCGAAATTCAATTCGGAATCTGGTTCTTATAACCAATTAAAAAATGCTGTTGAAACGGGTTGCTCTTCTGTTTTTTTTCGTGTTGCTGGTATCAGCTTACCAGTTGAAAGCACAGGAGCAACCCGCAGCTTTTTCGGCTGACACAGCCAAATTTATCGAAGAACTTACTACCCAATTCCGAAATGTTGGCGAAGCTGATGCTTCTGAAGCAAAACTGGTTTTATCCACATTTACCTATCACTGGACTTCCAACCTGCTTTTGCATGCCCAGAAAAAGCAGGTGCAATCAGTTTGCATAGCGTTGAATGAGCAGAAATTACAGGTTGCTCCTTACTACATTTCGTATTTTAAAATAATGGCACTGCTGGTTAAGCAGGATGCCGATCAGGGAACGTTCGAATTGTTTCATAAAAGCGTAAACTATTGTCTGAAAGGGAAAAATCCATCACGTACCATACTTCGTTATCTTACACAAACTGAACTACTTCTCAGAGAAAACGCGTTTATGCAAACCAATACTGAAGCATGGTACATAAGGAATGGCAGCTATAAGTTTGCTTTTGACAGTGTGCCATATTTTACTTTTTCTTCGGGTACACTTGCCTGCGTAGTGCGTAACGACAGTGCCTGCATATACGATACAAAAGGCAGGTACTATCCTTTAACTAATTCCTGGATTGGAAATGGCGGTAAAGTATATTGGGAACGCACTGGCCTGGCCCGGGATGTAGTTTATGCAAAACTGGCCGGATACAGGGTCGATACACGGTCAATTACCTATTCAGCTGACTCGGTATTATTATATCATGGCGGCTATTTTAAGAAATTCCTGACCGGAAAACTGGAAGACAAAGCTATGGTAGATATTACTGCCGAAAAAGCTACCTTCCCGAAATTTACCATGTATAAAGGGAGCCAGGTTTATATTAACCTGTTTAAAGATGTTGAATTTTTTGGTGGATTTAACCTGGCAGGATCCAAAGTTATAGGTACACCGTCGGATGATGGTTTTTCAAGGATCGAAATTAAACATAACAATAAACTGTTTATCACTTTTAGGTCATCGGAGTTTGTTATCAGGCCCGACAGGTTTGTATCGGCCCGGGCAGCCACTGTAATGTATTTCGAAGATGATTCGATATTTCATCCCGGACTGAATGTTCGCTATAACCATTCAAACAACGAGCTGATAATGAGCCGTGAGGATGAAGGAATTGGTCAGAGCCCGTTCTTTAACACTTACCATCGTCTGGATATGTACAGCGGTGCTATTTATTGGAAACTGAATGAGGAATTCATGAACTTCGAAGATATTAAAGGAATGCGGACCAAGAGTGAAGCGCTTTTCGAATCATCAGATTATTTTTCTTCGTACCGTTTCGATAAATTGCAGGGAATTGATGATATTAATCCGGCTATGTTGGTTTCTGGATATACCCGAAAGTTTAATACTGACAGGTTTTATGCCGAAGATTTCGCTGTTTGGGCAAAAAAACCTGTCGAACAAATTAGGATTCAGCTTATTAAACTGGCAAATGCAGGTTTTCTCTATTATGATATTGATCACCAACTGGCAGTAGTTCAGCCAAGGTTAAACGAATATCTTGCGGCTCGCTCGGGTGTTAAGGACAGTGATATTCTGCAATTTCAATCCTATGTAGAGAAAGGATCAAATGCAAAACTTGATCTGAAAAATCTTCGATTGTCAATTGAGGGCGTAAAACAGGTTATGGTCAGCGATTCGCAATATGTGTATGTGGTGCCGCGCGATGGAAAAGTTATTGTTAGCAAAAACCGCGACTTTTCATTCACAGGGCGCGTTCATGCTGGTTTATTTGATTTCCTTGCCAATGCCTGTACATTTAATTACGAAAAGTTTTCGCTGAGTATGCCTCAGATTGATTCGGCCATGATGATTGTGCCGGCCTGGAGTCCCAATTCAAATGGTTACAGGCCTTTTGTTCAGGTAAAAAATGTACTTGCCAATATGAATGGCGAATTGTTTATTGATTCGCCCGACAGTAAATCAGGCAGAAAGATGCTGCACCATTTCCCGCTGCTCATTAGTAAAGATACCAGTTTTGTGTATTTCGAGCGGAAGGACATTGTAAAAGGTGTTTATAAAAAGAAGAATTTTTATTTCAGGGTCAATCCGTTTTCGATGGACAGTATAAACTCTCTGCCTCCTGAGGATATACTTTTTACCGGAACTCTCATTTCTGCAGGAATTTTCCCTGATATCGACGAAACATTAAAAGTTCAGAAAGATTATTCGCTGGGTTTCAGGAGAGTAATACCCGAGCCTGGAATGCCGGTATATGGAGGAAAAGGTAATTATGCCGATACCCTCAACCTGAGCAACCGCGGATTAAGAGGTTCCGGCCGTTTGAACTACCTGAGTTCGGTAACCGAATCCAAAGATTTTCTTTTTACACCCGACTCAACTTCTGCAAAAGTGAAAAACTACCAGCTTGCAAAAGTGAGCGGTGAATATGAGTTCCCCGATGCAAATGTGAAAGATGCCAATATTAAATGGGTCCCGGGCAATGACCTTATGAGTGTTCAGAATTCGGGAACGGATTCCATCAGTATGTTTAATAATCACGCCAAACTGAATGGTGCTCTGGCAGTTACCCCAACCGGATTGAAAGGGAGAGGACAGTTTACCTTCGAAAATGCTGAAGTAAACTCGCAGACGTATAACTTTAAAACAGATGCATTTACTTCGGATACTTCCGATTTTAAACTTTTAACTGACGACCGCAAGAAAGAAGCTCTCCGCGTGCATGTTTTCAGAGCATCAATTGATTTTGCCACGCGTCAGGGACATTTTGTTGCAACCGGTAAAGGAGCGCTTATGGAGTTTCCGTTTATTCAATATCAATGCGTTGTAAACGAATTCGACTGGCTGATGGATAAAAAGCAACTTCAGCTGATCAATAAAACGAATTTTACGCGCGAGGAATATTACAAAATGAAACCCGAAGAACTTGTGGCTTTCGATCCGGGCAAAGAAATTTATACTTCTACAGATCCCAAACAGGATTCACTGAGCTTTTTTGCACTTCGCGCGCTTTACGATTTAAATACCAACCTTCTAGATGTGGAAGATGCCCGTATTGTAAAAGTGGCTGATGCGGCAGTTTTTCCTTTCAATGCCAAGCTTTCGATAGGAAAAGATGGACGAATAGCTGAACTTAAACAAGCAGAAATTCTTGCCAACAGAACCAGCCTTTACCATAAATTTTATAACGCCAATGTTAACATTGCTTCGCGAAAACGATATACGGCTAATGGTCTGTATGATTATACGCCATCCGATGGCGAAGTTACTACACTCGAAATTAATACCATTGAAGTGAACAGCAATGGTGAAACTTTTGCCGGGGCTGCTATCAGCGACTCAATGAATTTTATGCTGAACAGGTATTTCCGATTCAAAGGAAAGCTTGAGATTAATGCTTCGACAAAACTTACTTATTTTGAAGGAGGTTACCAATACATGCACGAATGCTATGCGCTTCAAAAAGAATGGATAAAACTCCGTACTCAGCTCGATCCTAAAAATATTTTAATCCCGGTAACTGACGATCCTGAAAATACAGGAAACGGACAATTGCGTGTTTCCATTTATTATTCAACTACTGAGAACAATGTACGCCCTGGATTTTTTGCAAAAGCCGAAAATATTACCGATCCCGATATACTAAGTGCCGGGGGTTATGTTTCCTATTTTCCACAGAAATCGGAATACCGGGTAGCCGATTCAGCCAAGCTACGAAATCCCTTACTCACTGGTAATATGCTTACCTTCAATACATCGCGCTGCATGTTAACAGGCGAAGGCCAAATGCAGATAGCTACAAACCTGGGCCGGCTCCAGATGAAATCAGCCGGTGAAATAAACTACTTTTCTCTTGTCGATTCTACCTCGCTCAATGTGTTGAGTGCTTTGGATTTTTTCTTCTCGGAAGAAGCTTTAAAAGTATTTGCTGATGCGCTTAATGCTTCAGAAGCTAAAGGACTTGATGTTACCGGTCTCAATTATACACGTTCGCTCCGCGAATTTGTCGGGCAGGAAGAAGCGGATAAAATTCTTACGGAGTTAAGCCTTTATGGTCAGTACAGGAAATTTCCCGAAGTACTCAACCATACAATGGTGCTCACCGGCTTGCAGTTAAGCTGGAACAAAGATCTTCGTTCGTTCATAAGCAAAGGCCCGATCGGAATAAGTAATTTAGGCAAACTTCCTGTTAATAAACAGGTTAAGGGGTATATAGAAATTGGGAAACGACGTTCGGGTGATATTTTAAACTTCTATTTTGAGCCTGACGAAAACCAATGGTATTTCTTCGCATATGCCAACGGAACTATGCAGGTTTTATCGTCGAACAAAGCTTTCAATGATAAACTTGTAGGACTGAAGGAAGACCAGCGGCTCATCAAAGGAGAAAAAGGGAAACCTGCCTACCAGTTTATAATTGGTACCGGCGAAAAGAAAGCTACATTCCTGCGTAAAATGAAGCAGGCAGCCGGAGAGGACTGATTTGACTTTAAAACAGATTGAAGTAAGCCTTAACTTTCAATAAATGGTAAAGTTGTCAGCTGAGATTTCAAAAAGATCGTTTTAAACACAAGAAGAAAGTCAATTTATTTATTTACATGAAACTGAACAGAAGAAAGATATGAATGAATATTTACTATTGATTACAGGAGGAATTGCAGCTTACCTGATGGGATCATTTTCGTCGGCAGTGTGGATCGGGAAATGGTTTTATAAAACGGATGTCCGCACCCAGGGAAGTGGAAATGCAGGGGCAACCAATACACTCAGAGTGCTGGGAACCAAAGCCGGTATTATAGTTATGGTTCTTGATATTGCCAAAGCCTGGGGCGCGGTAACTCTGGCTCATGTATTTGCCGGAGATGCTCTTACTTATTCACAATTAATTGATTACAAAATCATTTTGGGTGCCGCAGCTGTCCTGGGACATGTATTTCCCGTTTTTACAGGATTTAAGGGCGGTAAAGGAGTTGCTTCGCTGGTGGGAGTAATACTTGCTTTGTATTCGCCTTATATATTCGTGATAGTGCTTTGCTGGTTTGTTTTGGTTGTAGCCATAACGCGCTATGTATCGCTGGCATCGGTTTCGGGTTCCATCCTGTTTGCAGTTCTGGCAATATTTATATTCCACGAGCAAAATGTATATCTGATTGCTCTGGCAGCACTTATTGCCATTTTTATACCGGTAACTCACCATAAAAACATCACGCGGTTGCTTAAAGGGGAAGAAAGCAAACTCACATTCAGAAAAAAATAAAAATTATCGAAATAGTTCATTTAATGTTAATATCTTAGTACCATCGAATTTTAAAATTCAGTTTAAGATTCATACATTTACGCTGTTAAAATTGTTACCTGTAAATAACTGAAATACAAAATACTATGAAATTTATTATCAATAGCCAGGCACTACTGAAGAAACTTCAGTTTCTGAGTGGAGTTATTAACACAAACAATACATTGCCAATTCTGGACGATTTTTTGTTTGATCTTAATGATACCACCCTCAATATTACAGCAACTGACCTGGAAACTACACTGATCATGACACTTGAGCCTTCGATGGCCGACGAATCAGGCAAAGTTACCATTCCGGCCAAGTTGCTTCTCGATTTTTTGAAATACCTTCCTGATGCACCAATTACATTTAACATTGATACCAATACACTTGCAATAGAAATTCTTTCGACTGAAGGAAAGTATAAGCTTACCGGGCATAATGCTGATGATTATCCGGAACTTCCTTTGCTTGACGAAACCACGAATTTTGAAATTTCATCAGCTATTCTTGGTGCCGGTATTACCAAAACTGTATTTGCTACCGGTAACGATGAATTAAGGCCAGCTATGGGCGGAGTGTATTTCGATATTATGCCCGATTACATAACCTTCGTAGCTACTGATGCGCACAAATTGGTTCGTTACCGCCGTAACGATGCCAAATCAGGTATTTCTACTTCATTCATTATTCCGCGCAAGCCTTTGAATGTGCTTAAAAGTTTACTTGCCCTGGAGGATGTGAATGTGCAGGTTGAATATAATGTAACAAATGCCGCTTTTGCATATAACGGTGTGAAATTATTCAGCCGCTTGATCGAAGGCCGTTACCCGGCTTATGAAGCTGTTATTCCGAAAGATAATCCAAACCGGCTTATCGTTGACAGAAGTCTGTTCATCAGCTCTGTAAAACGCCTTTCACCGTTTGCCAATCAGTCGACACACCAGGTGAGGTTGCGTATTAACGGTCAGGAACTTCTGATGAATGCCGAAGATATCGATTACTCTAACGAAGGTGTCGAACGACTTGCCTGTACCTATTCCGGTGATGATATGGAAATTGGTTTCAATTCAAGGTTCCTTCTCGAAATGGTGAATAACCTCGAAACACCTGAAATTTGTTTCCAGCTTTCAGGTCCTACCCGTGCCGGTATTATCGTTCCATCCAACTATGATAATCCTGACGAAGATATTCTTATGCTCGTGATGCCTGTGATGTTAGGCCAAAACTAAATAACTGATTATTTAAATTGAAAAAACCCTGGTAATTTGCCGGGGTTTTTCATTTTATAAATCAGGAGATCAGCTTATCAGTTATGCATTGTTTGATTTTTGAAACAGGAAATCCAAACTGTATTTTACGTATTTGAACTTTCAATTATTTCCCCAAGTTCCATCCAGAGAAAAGTTCTTTCATCAATCCTCTCAAGTAATTCATTGTATTTTTTCGAAAGTTCAGTTAAACTTTCGGGCGATTCCAAACCGGAATTCATTTTCTCTATTACCTGATCCTTTTCCGATTCGAGCTTTAGGATTTCCTTTTCGAGGTTTTCGAAATCTTTTACCTGTTTATAAGTAGGTTTCGATGATGATTTTTTCTCTTTACTTAGAGGCTTCTCTTCTTTAACTGTTTTTTCAGCGCGTTGAGCGATTTTCTGCTCTTTCATCCGCCATTGGTAATAATCAGTATAATTTCCAAAGAAATCCTTGATTTTACCTTCGCCTTCGAAAACAAAAACATGATCGCAAAGCTTATCAAGCAAAAAACGATCGTGCGACACAATCAGCACACATCCGGAAAAGTCATTCAAAAACTCTTCGAGTACTTGTAATGTATAAATGTCAAGGTCGTTGGTTGGTTCATCCAGAATCAGGAAGTTCGGATTTTTGATAAGTTGGAGCAGCAGATATAATCTCCGTCGCTCTCCGCCGCTCAGTGCACTGAAATAGGCCTGCTGAACCGGATAACTGAAGTCGAAATGCTGCAGGAACTGCGATGCCGACATGCTTCCTTTGGTGAGTTGAATTTCTTCAGCTACATCTTTTACGATGTCGATAACCCGCTTGTCTTCTTTTAACTGCAAACCATCCTGAGTGTAATAACTCATAACAACAGTTTGCCCGATTGAAATCTTACCTTTATCTGGCGACAGTTTTCCGGATATCAGGTTGAGGAAAGTGCTCTTCCCTGTGCCGTTCAAACCAACAATTCCTATTTTTTCACCACGCTGAAAAATATAGGTAAAATCATCAACTGCTTTAAAATCGCCGAAATTCTTACTCAGGTTGTTAATTTCAACAATTTTTCCACCAAGCCGGTTTACATTTACCCCAAACTGAATACTTTTATCTTCTCGTTTAAATTTTGCTTTGCTTTCAAGTTCATCAAATGAATTAATCCTTGCTTTCGATTTTGTCCCCCTTGCTTTTGGCATACGCCTGATCCACTCAAGTTCAGTGCGATACAGATTTTTTGCTTTTTCAACCGACTGATCTTCTGTGAATTGTCTTTCAGCTTTTTTTTCGAGGTAATACGTATAATTTCCTTTGTAAGTGATAATGGAATTCTGATCCATTTCAAGAATGCTGTCGCAAACATTATCAAGAAAATACCTGTCGTGGGTAATCAGAAGTAAACTCAGCGATTCGCGCGAAAGGTAATCTTCGAGCCACTCAATCATTTCGAAATCTAAATGGTTTGTGGGCTCATCGAGAAGCAGAAGATCCGGATTGCCGAGTAAAGCCCTAGCCAGAGCGATCTTTTTACGTTGACCTCCGGAGAGCGTACCAACTTTCTGCGAAAGATCATTAATAGCAAATTGCCCAAGTATTTCCCGGGCACGGGTTTCGTAATCCCAGGCGCCAGAGGCATCCATTTCGGCCATGCTCTGATTTAAAAGCTTTTCGCTTTCGGGGTTCATATTATGTTTAACCTGTTCGAGAGCATATTCGTAATCGTGAATAACTTTAATTAATCCGGTGCCTGTTGCAAAAATAGTGTCAAGTATGGTTTTTGATTCGTCGAGCTGCGGGTTTTGTTGCAGGTAGTCGATGCGAAGATCGCGCCGGGTAGTAATTTTGCCTGAATCAGGGGCTTCGAGCCCTGCCAGAATATGCATAAGCGAGCTTTTCCCGGTACCGTTACGGGCAATGAGTGCCACTTTCTGGCCTTTGTCAATGCTGAAACTGATGTTTCGGAAAAGTATTTTTTCGCCGTAGGCTTTGGATAAATTGTCGACTTGAAGGTAGTTCAATGATGAAAAATGTTAATGAAATGATTGACTGCAAAAGTAACAAGAAAGGCCGGGATTAAGGCTAAAAGAATTTGTATGGAGTTTCGTGATTCTTTTCTGTGAGGGAAAGGCAAAAAAAAAGCTTCCTTTCGGAAGCTTAAGTAGAGGAACTTCAATGCTTAATTATTGCATTTTAACATTGATTGCTTTTGGACCGCGGCGGTCTTCAACAACCTCAAAGCTAACTAAATCGTCATCTTTAATTTTGTCGATCAGGCCGGTAACGTGCACAAATACTTCTTTTGCAGTTTCATCATCAACTATAAAGCCGAAACCTTTTTGCTGATTGAAAAATTTTACTTTTCCAGTAGACATTGTAATGGGTATTAGTAATTATTTTAATTGAAAGTTGATCGCAAAGATAAGATATATTTATAATAATTGTTAATGTTTACAAATAATTTTTAACTTGCTAATTAACAGGTTGATAGTGTATGTGTATTCATGTATTTTAAGTATCTGTATTTACAATTGATAAAAAAAGAAGCAGATTTTTTGTTTTTTTAGAGGTAATAATTTTTACTCTTTCATAAGCCATTCGAACACTTCCCTGGCTTCTTCGGCAGTGTTTTTGCAAAATAACATTTCAGGCTTAAATCCAATGCATACTGCGGGCCTTAGCGGATTATCGAAAATAGCACATTTCAAATCGTTAGTTAAATGAATACACCTTTCACCGGCCGGTTTACCTTCAGGCATTCCGGGAATTGGCGAACTTATAGAAGGATAAATGCAACAGGCACCGCAATGTGCTCGACATTTCATAATCAAGGTTTTGGAATGAGGAGTTGGTTTTAGGCAGGAACGAGAGAGATATTGGATGTGAGATGCTAAATGTACTGGTTTTTTAGCAGATCAGGATAAATAAAAACAGGAACCAAAATCCGGGGAATCCTTATCCCTGAATCCTTGGCTCCTGTGTGTATGTCCGATTTTTATAACTGCGGACCAGCGGCTACAAGTCGTTTCCCTTCATCGTTATCAGTATATTTTGCGAAATTGTCGATAAAGCGCTTAGCCAGATCCTGAGCTTTTTCGTTCCATTCGGCAACCTGACCATAGGTGTCGCGTGGATCAAGTACTGCAGGATTAACACCGTGCAATTCTGTCGGGACTTCCAGGTTAAAATATGGAATCATTTTAGTAGGCGCATGATCAATGGATCCATCAAGTATTGCATCGATAATAGCACGGGTATCTTTGATGGAAATTCGTTTTCCTGTTCCATTCCATCCGGTATTTACCAGGTAGGCTTTTGCCCCTGAGGCATCCATGCGTTTCACAAGTTCAACGGCATATTTTGTTGGATGCAGCGTGAGGAAAGCATTGCCAAAACAGGCAGAAAAAGTAGGTTGTGGTGAAGTTACACCACGTTCAGTTCCGGCAAGTTTGGCGGTAAATCCCGAGAGGAAATGGTATTTTGTCTGTTCATCAGTAAGTTTCGAAACAGGAGGCAATACACCAAAAGCATCAGCTGTAAGAAATATTACTTTGCTTGCATGCCCGCCTTTCGAAACCGGCTTTACAATATTCTCAATGTGATAAATAGGGTAGGAGACACGCGTATTTTCAGTTTTTGAACTATCAGAGAAATCAATTGTTCCGTCGTCAGCCACTGTCACATTTTCGAGCAAAGCATCGCGGCGGATTGCATGATAAATGTCGGGTTCATTTTCTTTGCTCAGGTTTATCGTTTTGGCGTAACAGCCTCCTTCGAAATTAAAAACACCATCATCGTCCCAGCCATGCTCATCATCACCGATAAGTTCACGGTGCGGATCGGCGGAAAGCGTGGTTTTACCTGTTCCCGAAAGCCCGAAGAAAATTGCAACATCACCGTCTTTACCCATATTGGCTGAGCAATGCATGGCGGCAATTCCCTGTAGTGGAAGGTAATAGTTCATCATGGAGAAAATACCTTTCTTCATTTCACCACCATACCACGAACCGCCAATAAGTGACATGCGCTCGGTAAGATTAAATACTACAAAATTTTCCGAATTAAGTCCCTGATCTTTCCAATCAGGATTGGTTGTTTTTGAAGCGTTTAATACCACAAAATCAGGTTCGAAATTCACCAGTTCTTCGTCTGTAGGCCTGATAAACATGTTTTTAACAAAATGTGCCTGCCAGGCAACCTCAACAATAAAACGGACTTTCAGTCTTGTATCAGGATTGGCGCCGCAATAAGCGTCCATCACGTAAAGCTTCTTGTCCGAAAGCTGGTTTTGAGCAACTACTTTGAGTTGATTCCAAACATCAGTAGAAACCGGTTTATTGTCATTTTTACCAATGGTTGACCACCAGACTGTATTTTCGGAAACAGAATCATGAACAATGTATTTATCTTTTGGCGAGCGACCTGTAAATACTCCTGTATCGACATTTACGGCTCCAAGGTTCGATAATTTGCCTCGTTCGAAACCTTCGAGTGAAGGATTCATTTCGTGTTGAAAAAGATCTGCGTACGCCAGGTTGTAATACACCTGTTCAACCCCTATAATTCCGTATTGATTGAGGTCAATACTGATTCCGGGTCTGTTTACTGCAATTGCCATGAGTTAAGCTGGTTTTAAGATAATTGGTTGATAATTTGGTTGATACGGAAATATTTTATAATGAACAAACAAACATATTTCCATATGATTGGTTGGGGCAAATATATAAAAAAAGGGAGTAAAAAAAATTACTGCCCTTTTTTATTGATAACTATAAAGTTTTATTTCCTCACTCTCAGTTTTATTGGCTTTGAACCATAATTCGTTGAAGTGCTGAAGTCCTATTTTCTCTTTTTATCCTGACCTTTGAACGTTTTATCGCCTTTGGTTTTAGGTTTCTTATACTTTAAGGCTAAATCTTTTCTATATGATCCTCCCTGGTTGGTTTTCTTGTTTTTTGCTTTTTTTTCGTGAAAACCCGGAGCGATTATAATTTTTTTCTCGTTACGGAATGGATTTTTTTTATCGCCTGCATCCTCGCGTTCTTCGGGAGTTTTTTGATTCGAAATTCCAACTTCATCAGGGAAATCGATCAAAGGAATGCGATAGGACATCAGTTCTTCAATCCTGTTTTTTGCTTCTTCTTCTTTTTCGGTATAAAACAGTATTGATTTTCCCAACTGTTCAGCCCGCCCTGTGCGACCGATACGGTGAATGTAATTTTCGGGAAAATTGGGCGTGTCGAAATTGATTACATGAGTTACTTTATCAAGATCGAGGCCACGGGCAATAATATCGGTTGCAATCAGTATCCTGTTTTTACCTTCATCAAATTCTTTGATTGATTTGAATCGGTAATTCTGTGTTTTATTTGAATGAATTATTCCGGTTTCGGAGCCATGTTTTTCTTCCAGGGCTTTAAATAAGCGATCTGCATTGTTTTTATTCGAAACGAACACCAAAACTTTACTAAACTCGTTTCTGTCGCGAACCAGGTGAGATAACAGATTTACTTTGGTATAAAAATTCGGCACTTCGTAGCATTGCTGGGCAATATTCTCCAAAGGTTCGCCGCTTAACGCGATTGCTATTTTAGCGGGAGTAACAAAATCATCGTCAATAAGTGCAGCAACTTCATCGGTCATGGTGGCCGAAAACATAATATTCTGCCTACGCTTAGGTAGCAGCTCGAAAATATTTGTCAACTGGAAACGAAACCCCAGATCAAGCATTACATCAACTTCATCAATTACAAGTTTTGTAATTCCCTTCAGTTGCAGTGCACCGCATAACGCAAGATCATATAACCGGCCAGGAGTGGCAACAAGTATATCAGCACCCTGAGCTACTTTCTGTTTCTGTGTATTAATATTTACTCCACCATAAACTCCTAATACACGGATAGTCATGTTTTTGGCAAAACTTTCGGCCATTTCAACTACTTGTATTACCAGTTCACGGGTAGGAACCAATACCAGTATACGAGGGTTCAGTTGCTTCGAAAACTTTAAATCCTGCAGGATTGGAAGCATGTAGGCGAGTGTTTTACCAGTACCTGTCTGGGCTATTCCTACCACGTCTTTTCCCGAAAGAATTACTGAGTAGGCTTCTGCCTGTATGGGTGTCATTGTATCGAATCCCAGATCAGCGATCGCGCTTTGCAGGGGTTTCGACATGTTAAAATTTTCGAACGTATTCATT
>CAZBZA010000003.1:12425-34090 GCA_964495865.1 uncultured Lentimicrobiaceae bacterium | reverse complement strand
TTGGCTCCATTATGAAAAAAGACTTCACTGCGTACCGCGACGAAATGATTATTACTTCCAAGGCGGGTTACGATATGTGGGATGGGCCCTATGGCGAATGGGGATCAAGGAAATACCTGGTTGCCAGCGTGAATCAGAGTTTGAAACGCATGGGTCTTGAGTATGTCGATATTTTTTATTCACATCGTTTTGATCCCGAAACGCCACTCGAAGAAACCATGATGGCGCTCGATCATATTGTTAAAAGCGGTAAAGCTTTGTATGCAGGCATTTCGAACTATTCGCCTGAACAAACAACTGAAGCCATTCAAATCCTGAATAAATTAGGTACGCCTTGCCTTATTCACCAATCGAGGTATTCGATGATGGACAGAATGGTCGAAAACGGACTTCTTGATGTCCTGGAAAACAACGGAGTTGGATTTGTTGCATTTTCGCCTTTGGCACAAGGCGTGCTGACTGACAGATACTTAAAAGGTATTCCATCCGATTCGCGCGCTTCGAAAGGCCATTTTCTTAAACCCGAATTCCTCACACCCGAACTGATTGCCAACATTGGTAAGCTTAATGATTTAGCCCTGCAAAGGGATCAAACCCTGGCACAAATGGCAACGGCATGGTTACTTCGCGACAATCGCGTTACTTCGGTAATAGTAGGTGTAAGTTCAGTTAAACAATTGAATGACAATATCGATACGCTGAAGAACATTGCTTTTTCGAAAGAAGAGGAAGAAAAAATCTTCTCAATAATAAATGGTCTGTAAAAATTCAACAAGTTAAAAACAGTCACTTCAAATAGAAAATAATGAAGAAACTAATTCTGCTTTGCGCAATACTGATTGCATTATTTACTACTAAAAATGATTTGTCTGCGCAAAAAATCTCCGCAAAGGAACAGTGCGCTAAAATGGCCAGAGGTGTTAATATCATTGGTTACGACAGTATGCTCTGGATTGATCATACAAAAGGCCGTTTCAAGGAGGAATATTTTAAAAAGATCAAAGATGCCGGTTTTTCAACCATCCGAATAAATCTTTTTGCTTTCTCAGGAATGGATAAAAACTATATCCTCAATCCGAAGTGGCTCGAAACGCTCGACTGGGCAGTAACAAAAGGACTGGAGGCAAAGCTCATGGTTATCCTCGATATGCACGAATACAACGCCATGGCTGATGATCCTGTTGCAAAAAAAGAAATGTTTTTGGCAGTTTGGCGGCAACTTGCCCCACGTTATAAAGATCAGCCGAATGATGTAGTGTTTGAACTTCTTAATGAGCCAAATCAGAAACTCAGTGTCGAATTATGGAACCAATACCTCGTGGAAGCGATAAACCTGGTCCGCGAAACCAATCCAAACCGCACACTCATTATCGGCCCAGCCAACTGGAACGGTATCGAAAGTTTACCAACCCTGGTTTTGCCAAAAGAGGATAAAAATATTATTGTTACCGTTCATTTTTATCACCCAATGCCGTTTACGCACCAGGGAGCATATTGGGCTAAAGATTTTAAGCACCTTAGCGGCGTGAAATGGGAAGGAACCAAAGAGGAGAAATCGGATGTTGAAACCAAATTAAAAGTTGCTGCCGATTGGTCGAAGGCAAATGACTTACCGATTTTCCTGGGCGAGTTTGGCGCTTACGATAAAGGTGATATGGAATCGCGCGCCAGGTACACCGCTCATGTTGCCCGTACTGCCGAAAAATTTGGTTTCAGTTGGGCATACTGGCAATTCGACAGCGATTTTATTGTGTATGATATTGAAAAAGAAAGCTGGGTAATGCCTATCTTAGATGCATTAATGGATACGAAATCCAAATAGAGTTTGATAATCCGATTACTAACTAAAACACAATAACATATGATTACAATGAATCGCAACCCATTTAAGATATTGTTTCAATATCTTTTACTTACAGGACTTTTCGTTATAGTTACCAGCAGCCAGCAAATAAGCGAAAATAAACCCGATGATTCTTTGGATAAAAGAGTCAAAGAGCTGCTTTCGAAAATGACGCTGGAAGAAAAGGTTGGTCAGCTAAACCAATTATCAAACCCATACCAGCAAACAGGTACAGGTGTTATGACTGCCCGCGAAGAGAAGTTTGATGAAATGATTGCCAAAGGAGAAATAGGAAGTTTCCTTAATGTTTTGGGAGTTGACGAAACCATGCGCCTGCAGAAAATTGCCGTGGAAAAATCGCGCCTGGGTATCCCTCTGATTTTTGCTTACGATGTGATTCATGGCTACAAAACCATGTTTCCTGTTCCTTTGGCTGAAGCGGCAAGTTTCGACAGGGCAATGATGCAGAAAGGTGCCAGGATTGCAGCTATTGAATCAGCTGCTAACGGACTGCACTGGACTTTTGCACCTATGGTTGATATTTCGCGCGATCCACGCTGGGGCCGCATTATGGAAGGTGCCGGCGAAGATGTTTATCTCGGCGAACAGGCAGCCATTGCCCGCGTTCATGGTTTTCAGGGCGATAACCTTTCCGATGCCAACACTATTGCCGCCTGCGCCAAGCACTTTGCCGGTTACGGTGCCGCCATTGCCGGACGCGATTACCACTCGGTGGATATGTCGGAACGCATGTTGCGCGAAGTTTACCTGCCACCTTTTAAAGCTGCCGTTGATGCAGGTGTTGCTACATTTATGTCGGCTTTTAATACCGTAAACGGAGTTCCTGCTTCGGGCAACCGCTGGCTGCAGACTGATATACTCCGCGGAGAATGGGGTTTTGATGGTTTCGTTGTTTCCGACTGGAACTCGCTGGGCGAAATGATTTTCCATGGAAATGTTGAATCTAATTATGATATTGGATTCCGCGGTGTAGATGCCGGCATTGATATGGATATGGAAGGCCGTATTTATGTACAACATGTGAAACAGCTTCTGGATGATAAAAAAATAACTATCAGCCAGATTGACGAAATGGTAAGCCGCATTCTCCTTATCAAGTTCAGGCTGGGATTGTTCGATAAGCCTTTTCAATACTGCGATAAACAAAAAGAGAAGGAACTCACCATGCACCCCGATCATTTGATTGCTGCGCGTGAAGTGGCTAAAAAATCAATCGTTCTGCTTAAAAACGAGAACAAAACCCTTCCTATTTCTAAAAAAGTGAAACGCATTGCTGTTATTGGTCCTTTAGCTAACGACAAAGATGCGCCTCTGGGAAACTGGCGTGGAAATACCACCCCAAATTCCGCCGTATCATTGCTCGAAGGTATACGCGAAATTGCAGGCAATAAAGTTGAAGTTTCATATGCCGAAGGTTGCAAACTGGTTAAAAACACTGAACAAAATTTCTTTGCGCAACTCGAATACAACACTACCGACCGCAGTGGTTTTGCCGAAGCTATTGAAATCGCTAAAAAAGCTGATGTCGTAATTATGGCTCTTGGCGAAACGGCTTATATGTCGGGCGAATGCCGCAGCTATGCAGATATTTCGCTGAAAGGCCTGCAACTCGAATTGCTCCGCGAAATAAAAAAAACCGGGAAACCTGTTATTTTAACCCTTTTCAATGGCCGGCCTTTGGTACTTACCGATGTGGTTGAACACACCGATGCTATCCTCAACTGCTGGCTGCTGGGTTCACAATCGGGCTATGCAATTGCTGATGTGTTGTTTGGCGACTATAATCCTTCAGGCAAACTGCCGGCATCATTTCCGTATCACGTTGGCCAGATTCCGATTTACTACGAGCAGATGAACTCCGGTCGCCCTTACGATCCAAATCCAACCGGTTTCAGCTCCAAATACCGCGATATCCCAAATGCCCCGCTTTTTGCTTTTGGTTACGGACTGAGTTATACCAATTTCACTTATAGCAAGCTGGTATTGAGTTCGGAAAAAATGAACATGTCAGGAAGCCTTACCGTTAAAGCAACCATCACCAATACAGGTGATTATTCCGGTGAAGAAGTGGTTCAGCTCTACATTCGCGATGTGGTCGGCAATGGCGTTTCGCGTCCGTTGCTCCAGCTCAAAGGCTTCGAAAAAGTAATGATCGAAAAAGGAGCAAGCAAAGAAGTGTCTTTTCAGATTCATCCAAAAGACCTGGCTTTCTTTCGCCTTGATAATACCTTCGCTCCCGAAGCCGGCAAGTTTGAGGTTTTCGTTGGCACTTCATCCGACAACCTTGCACTTAAAGGAAGTTTTGATTTAGTTGATTAATACAATACTCCGGTAGTTTTTCTTTTACCGCAAGCCTGTCAAGCCAAAGGCATGAGGCGTAAAGAAATAAAATGCAGATTACCAGAATATTAGAACGCAAAGTCGTGATCTTCATTATTACTGAAAATCATGTGACTGAAAATTATAACGATCTATTGGCCCTAATTTCAGGCGTAGTATACATTTTTTACTTCGCCCAAACCGGTAAATCGAGATTCATGCCAAATACAAAAATCACCAAAACATAAAGCACCAGAGGCAGCAATATAATACTGATGATTTTCAGCCATATACCGGCTTTTGCCATTTCGGGGACAGTAATACGGTTGCTTGCAAAAATAACAGTATTGGGACCGGTTCCTGCTGGCATGATAAATACAAATGAACAGGCAAAAGTAGCAGGGATCATCAGAAGCATTGGATTTATACTTCCTGCAACAGCCATGCTTGCGAGTATCGGAAGAAAAATATTGGCTGTAGCCGTATTTGAATTCATTTCGGTAAAAAGTAACACTGCACCTACTACAATTATAAGTACAATAAGGGTAGGGAAACTGCTTACAAAAGCAAGCTGATTGCCAAGCCAGTCGGCCAGACCTGTAATTTTAAAGCTTGTAGCCAACGCATATCCACCGCCAACAATCACACCCACACCCCACGGAATTGAACCTGCTGACTTCCAGTCGAGCAAGCGTTTATCGTTCCCTGCCGGAAGCATAAACAACAATAGAGCCGAAAACATTCCCACGGTGCTGTCCTGCACATAATCGCTAACGCCTAACAACGAAGCCCATCCGGGAATAACGGCCTGATCAAAAGTAAACCCTTCGCGGAACACCCATCCAAATACTGTAAAAAGGAAAATGTACATTACTCTCTTTTCGCCTGCCGACATTTTACCCATGCCTTTCAGTTCTTCTTCTATCAATTCCTTATTACCCGGAATGCTTCCTTTAATTTTGAATACATAAACCAGGTAATACCAGATTAATGGCAAAAAAATGATTAATACCGGAATTCCGATTTTAAGCCATTCGAAAAAACTGACAGGCGGAGCCGCAGGGAATAGTTTTGCCATAATACCGACATAAATCAGGTTTGTAGGCGATCCGATTAAAGTTGATACCCCTCCGATGCTGGCTGCATATGCGATACCAAGCATAACACCTGTGCCAAATTTAGGATTTGCATTTCCAAGTGTTTCTTCCTTGGTAATTATGGCTAAACCAATAGGAAGCATCATCAGGGCGGCGGTAACATTGGCAATCCACATTGATAAAAATGCTGTAGCAACCATTATACTTAGCAAAATCCTGGAACGGCTTGTACCAAGAGCTTTTATTAGAAGAAGCGCTATTCGTTTATGAAGATTCTGGGTTTCAATGGCTTTGGCGATAAAAAAACCAGAAATCATCATTAAAACCAGATCATGCCCGTAATTAATTGCCGTTTCTCCCGCAGGCAGAATTTTTAGCAGTGGAAAAAGCACCATTGGTAAAAATGCAGTTGCGTAAACAGGAATAGCTTCGGTAATCCACCATATAGCCATTAGCAATGCTACTGCACCAGCATTACGCGCTGCAACCGACATACCGTTGGGTACTGGAAGAAGAAGCACTATAATTAAAAATACCAGGCCACCGAAAATACCTTTGTATTTAATGTTTGTCATAAGAGCTTGTATAATGAGGTTTGGGATAATCCAGCTGTTTAGGATAACATTCGAAATACTCTGCTGGATTATTCACCAGATAAAACGATGATTTTAGCAATCTGGAAGTTCGAAATCCCTTGTTCGCAATAGTTGATCATAATTCAGCAACAGAAAATGCTGAATTCGTGTTAAAAGAAAGAGGCAACCGTTTCTACAATAAACGGTAAACCTCTTTCCGGCTTTCAATCAATCCTCAATCAAACGGTTTTGCTGTTCCCGGTAATCAGGTAAAAAACGGATACAACAGCAAATTTTGTTTAAAAGCTCTTAGTCATAGTAAGCATAAGTATATACCTCCGACCAACCGTCGCCTGTACGGGTAATTTGCGATGGCCTGTCCTTCGAATCAAATTCGTACGAAATCATCGTCTTTTTCTTTGGATCTGAATTACGCGGATCCCAGTATTCGAGGAAATCGACAAGTTTTTTACTTGGTTTACCAAAAAGATTACCTACCGGCAGAGTGTTATTATCAACCATACAAGCCTGATGAATGCTATTGGTATTATCGCCAATGGTGTAGGTGAACTCTTTAATTCTTTTAACAGTTACCCCGTCATCATCAAAAGTGGTATGTTTCATAATATTGCCGTTTGTAATCACAGCTTCCATTTTTAAATGGTCAGCGCCGCCCCAGTGTTCGATTATTTTGGTCAGATAACCATCCGCGTTATACTCATATGCTGCGTATTCGCCACCACCCCAATCTTCCTTTGTCACCATGCCCTGAGCATTGATGTCATAAGTGGTTGGAGAAGTACCTTTGGTGATTGTGAGTTTTCCTGCTACTGAATAATCATACGTGATTGTTTTATCAAGCTCAGCATTCCAGAAGTTATCAATTCGCTCAATCTTTTTGGTTGTCGAATTGTAGATAAACTCATACGATTCAATGCCATCGGTATATACTACACCAATAGTTTTGATAAGAGAAGGAGTTGTGAAAGTAACATCGGTTCCGTAATTGGTACCTTCTCCATTGGTTGCATAAGCCCTTACATGATAAAGTGTTCCAGGATTTAATCCGGTAATGCTGCTTGTAAATGCACCGGTTCCGGTTCCGTCGGATGTTTTTGAATCGGCAATTGTAGGGTCGGCGGCAACACCCCAGCACACACCACGGGCGGTAACTGCGGAGGTACCTTCAGCAGTAATTTCACCACCTGCAGTAGCCGAAGTTTCTGTAATAGAGGTTACTGTGGAAGTGCTTACAGAAGGCGGATCACTATCCTTTTTGCAAGCCAGAAGTGACAAAGCTACTAAAGCAACCATTGTCAGGAAATTGATTTGTTTTTTCATTTTGATTGGATTTAGGGTTAAAATTATGATTGGATTGGGGTTAAGAATTTTAATTGTTGCCGGCTACTATAATCAGGGCCAGTCCTGCTGTAAAAAGAACAAACATAAATGCAAGTAATGTATTAACGGATTTGTTGGCGCCTTTAAATTCCTTCCAGATAAATACGCCCCAGAAAGCACCTATCATGGTTGCTCCCTGACCAAGTCCGAACGAAATGGCATAACCTGCTTTATTGGCCGCCAGTAAGCTCAGCGAAGTTCCAAGTGCCCAAATCATTCCTCCGATAATCCCGGATAAATGACTGCGGAAATTACCATCAAAATATTGCTTGAAATTAACCGGTGGGCCATCGATTGGCTTTTTCATCAGGTAAGTATTAAACAGGAAATTACTGATTACAATACCGATTACAAAGAAGAAAAATGCAGCGTATGGTGTCAGCTTTCCGGCTTCGGATAATCCGGCAGCGGTTGCTTCCGGATCAGTTGCAATTGCTTTGGCCACAAAACGGAAAAACCAGGCCATTAAAAATCCTGCTGAAACAGAAAGAAGAATCCCTTTTGTAGATGCTTTCTTTTCGCTGATGGCATGTTTTTTATACGCCACCGCATCAAGAATTATAGCCACTACAACAATACCAACACCAACAAATAAAAGCATTGGGTCGCCCATTGGAGTAGCAATATAATTGATAAGTACTCCTAAAACCATTGCTATCCCAACACCAACCGGGAAGGCAATAGCCATACCGGCAACCGAAATGGCAGCTACCAGCAGAATATTTGACAAGTTGAAGATGATACCTCCTAAAATAGGATTGAGTATGCTGGAAGTACTTGCCTGCTTTATACTTTCAACAAAGCTCATACCTACGCTGCCGGTACTTCCTAAAGTGAACCCAAAAAGAAGGGAGAATAAGAGGATACCGATCACATAATCCCAATAAAAGAGTTCGAAACGCCAGCTCTTGGCTGCCATTTTCTGGGTGTTGGCCCACGATCCCCAGCAAAGCATGGTAACAAAAGTGAGAACAACTGCCAGTGTGTAACTGCTTACAATAAACATGGTTTTTGGTTTTAGTTAGTATTTATTTGGTTGTAGATTTATGTTTGTATTTGCTGGAAGTCGGAGGTCAGAAGACGGAAGTCCGAAGACAGCTTACAGCATTTATTCTGTTTTATTCATGAATTTTTGTTACATATTTTGTGTTTGACTCTCATTCTGTATTTTTTTCCAAATTCAGTTGTTCAACTTATAACTCCCTACTTCCGACCCCAGTCTTCCGACTTCCGACTCCGGTCTTCCGACTTCCGACTTCCGACCCACTTATTTGTGAAATCTTTTACCCGCGAATGAAATTATCTCAGGCAATCCGGACATGAACCAATCAAATCCGCCATCACCTTCCTTAACCCTGTATTCGTGCTGAACTTCTTTATCACGCAGAACCATATGCGCGTTACCGTTACCTTCGTAATGTTTTCCTTTATCAGGAGCCGCAATATAAAAGGTGGTACGTTCGGGTATTTTATTCTTTGAATCAGTGGCTATGTTTGTGAAGTAGTCTTTTAAAAGGAATGCATCAATAAGAATACAAGAGCTGAATTGCTCCCGGTTAATTGCTACATTGCATGCTTCCGTTGCCTGGTCCTGGTATCCGGCCAATGCCCTGAAACGATATCCTTTCCGGATCCTTAACTTTTCTTCGAGTTCCGGCAGTGAGGTTTTTAGCTGCATGACAGTATTTGCGGACAGAAACACGATAAGCATCGGGCTTACAATGTTTTGTTCAATTTCATGATTTACTGCTGCCGATATTTCCTTACGCTGCGCTTCTGAAAAGTTGCCTGCGACATAAATTACCGGGTAAAAACGATTGGTTTGTGCGTATTCAGCAGGCAAAAAAGCGAAAGCTTGTTCGGTATTGATTGTGAGTTTTATCAATTGCTTTTCGTTCAGCTGACTGCTTTCCGATTTAACCATTTTATCGCCACGATAAGGTTTGCCGCTAAATGAATCACTTATAAACCGCAATGCATTTGGCAAAGCCGAACACCAGTATTGGAAACTGTGCCCGCCTTCGCGTACACGGAATTCATGAGGAATGTTCTGATTCCGCATCAGTATGTGCAATTCCTCATTGCTGCGGCAAAGGGTTTGTTCCTTGTCGCCGTTATCAATGTATATATTCAGTTTCCTGATTTCTGCTTCCGGCATTCCGGCTAAAACGTGAAACGGACTATTCTGCTTATAATAATCAGTAATACGGTCGGCGCCTTTAAGACCTGGCGCACCAAAAAGCCGGCCCCACTGTTCGTCCCAGCCGGAAGCATCTTCTGTCATATATTGTTCGTCGGTCCGCACCGAAATGCTCAAAGGAACTGCTGTCCCGAATATTTCCGGGTGTTTCAGATGCAACATTAGTGCACCAAAACCACCCATCGAATAACCCATCAAAGCCCGATGCTGCCTGTCGGCAATGGTTCGGAAAAGGCTGTCAATATAGGGAACCAACTCTTTAACAAACATATCATGATACTTAAATGCACCTTGATAATCATTCACATAATAAGTCCGAAATCCTTCGGGCATTACAAAAATCATAGGAACAGATTCACCGTTTTCGACAGATTTGTCAGCATATTGAGAAATCTGTCCGTATTCGAGCCACGATGATTCGTTGTCGCCAAGGCCGTGCAATAAATAAACTACAGGAAAGGATTGTTGAACATCGTAATAATTTACTGGCAGGCATACCGAGAAATGAACATCCTGCTTAAGGATTCGGCTTGGCATAACCATGCTTTCCATAATCCGCAATCCGGCTGCAGCGAAAGAGCTGTAAACCAGCATTATGCTAAAGAAAAGCAACAACGGGGTTCGTTTCATAGTTAATTTCTTAGATGTTCTTTTATAAATCCTGCCGCTTCAAAAAGTCCGTTCAGGAACGATTCGTGCGATGATGTGCCTTGCCGCACACGGTATTCGTGATCCACATTATTCTTCCTCAGACTCATGTATAGCGAATGGTAGCCTTTGTAGTTTATGCCTTCATCGGAAATATCGAGGTAATAACCCAGGTAGGAATCAGTAGCAGTGGCGTCTTCCGGAAGATTTGCATCAAACAGAAGGCAGGAATTGATGTGACCAGAGCTTTCAGGAAATAATTCGTAAGCCAGAAGCCCGGCCTGTTTATTACCGAGTATGATGGTATGATTCCGGTCAGCAATAGTACGGTATTTCGCATTAAGCTGGCTCATAATCTGTTGCAGGACCTCCGCGGTAATCGGTTCCGTTTGCAAAGGGATTTCGACGAGCAACGCGGCTGGTATTTTACCACTACTCATCATGCTGCTGAACAACGACAAGAGATTTCCGGATTCTTCGTCCTGCGAAGCTGAATTGCGATCGTGAAGAGCAAGTATCACAGCATAATGGTTAGTGTCGGATAAATATGTTGGCGGCACAACAACTGAATAATTAAGGCCTGAGTTATCGAGCAGTTCCTCAAAAACCCGGTTTGAAGGTACATCAGGACCCGGATCAACTTTTACTGGAACATCAGGATAAGGAATATTCTGCACTGCGTTGCTAATGTATCTGAGGGCTTCAGGCAATGCTTTATGCCAGTAATCCCAACTGTGAGCTCCGTTTTTAACCCTGTATTCGTGTTTAATATTTAAATCCCTGAGCATATTGTGCAGTTCATTATTGGGTTCCGAAAGGCTTTCTTCGTCATCGCCGCAATCGAAATAATAGTTCTGTCCGTTGAGGGCCGGATCGCCGGGATTTTTAAAAAAATTGAACGGGCTGTGAGCTTTGTAATAATCTGTCAGCCTGGCTGTTCCTGAAGCTCCAATACCTCCGAAAATCGATCCCCATTGCGAATCCCAACCTGACTGAGGCTCTTCCATATATTGCTGATCAGTGCGGAACGACATACTCAATGCAACTCCGGTTTTAAATACATCGGGATTTTTTGCCGGTATAATCATGGCTCCGTATCCACCCATCGAATAACCCATAACTGCCCTTTGCTGAGGACTTTTTACAGTACGGAACAACGAATCGATTTCAGGAACCATTTCAGCAATAAGCATATCCATGTATGGATAATTGCCGTTGTATTTATTTACCCAGTAGGTATTGAACCCTTGCGGCATAACATATATCATCGGGACTGTTTCAGCAGCATTTGCATCTACATAATAGGTAATCAGTCCGTAATTATACCATGCTGATTCATTATCGCCAAAGCCGTGCAGGAGATAAACCACAGGATAATTCTCATTCACACTGTCATAATTTTTGGGCAATAACACGGCATAAGCTATATCGCGGTTCAGAATGCGGCTTTTAACCGACTGATTTTTTAATAATCTCACAAACTTAACTGTATCAACCGGAGGATCGGGAGGAACAGGTACTGGCTCACGCTCACAGGCTGATAATCCCAACAGGAGAGGGAGAATTACAATGAACAAAAACATGAAGCTTCGCGAGCTCCTTAAGCCGTTTATCATTTTGCGGAAACTGCCTGATCAGGAGTAAATTCTTTAAGTGGTGTATCACTATAAACCACATACGATTTGAGGTAAATCCTGAAATCTGGATTCTGGTTTACCCATTTTATTTCAATTTTGTGATCGCCGTTTTTCAACAGGTACTTGTGGTAGATATCGTATTTTCGAACAATGTAGTCGTAAGGCATTTTAACCTGTTCAACTTTTACACCATCGATAAATACATCCAACAGAGCTACAAAATCACTCTTTGCTACTCCACACTGACTTTTAACATTGCCAAGAACTACAATTCCGTTGCCTGTAAAATCAAGTTTGATGCTTTCTTCCAGGTAATCTTTACGGACCAGTAATTCTTTTGTCGGATACATTCCTTCGAAGGATTGCTCAAATTTTAATGTTTCAGGTTTCTGAACTTTAATGGTGATGTTATTACCGCTAATTTCACCACCATTTTGTGCAATCAGGGTTGTAGCATGTTTGTAACTCAGATCATAAATCTGGTTCAAAGTAAGATTTGAATAAGGGAATTTCAAATCCTGTACTTTTTCAATCGCCGGTTTCCAGTATGCCGGGATTTTATCATACCCAAGCATTACGCCAAGAATACCTGCAGCCGTAGCCGGATTGCAATCGGAATCCTGTCCGCAACGCGTTGAAATATCCATGGTTTTGTAGAAATCTTTTTCGCCGTAAAGCAAGCCGATCACCACATAAGCCGCATTAACACTGGCATCGATATTAAAAGCATTAAAAACACCTTCGGGGCATCCTTTTTCTGATGTGTGTTTCTTCTCAAATTCAAACCAGCATTGTTTCCAATCTGTTGGATACTGTTTGTGCCATTTAATAACATCGCTGATAGCCTGATGAAACCTGCTTTTTTCAGGAATGGGTTTCAACCCCTGTGCAATAACAAAATCAAGATCGTCGGAGATAAAAGCAGTTGAATACATGGCTGCCATAAAAACACCGCCATAAAAGCCGTCGCCGTAGTTCATTATGTGGCCGGTACGATCGCAAATTTCAGAAGCGGTGTTGATCATTCCCGGAGCCATCAAACCTGCAAAGTCGGCTTCGATCTGAAAATCAATATCATCAGCATGTGGATTATTCATCCAATGACCGGAAGCCGGAGGCATAATACCGTTCAGAATGTTATAGCGGGCAGCCTGATTAGCATGCCAGAGTTTATAATCATCTTTGGCAAATGATATAGCAAATGAATCAGCGGGAGCATCGAGGCCAACTCTTTCGAGCACTTCAACGAATGTTAAATCCATATATACATCATCATACAGACCCGGATCCAGTTCATATAATTCTTTTATATAATCGTCGTACCAGATCATTTGCTGGTAATCCTGGATCATAGTGCCTTTAAACTTGAATTCAGTAGGCCCGCCATAAGTAACACCAATGGTTTGTCCTGCCCAGCCGCCTTTTATCTTATCTTTCAGAGCATCGGCTGTTAATGTAGCTTTTTCAGGAAGCACAGATACTTTTTCTTTTTCACTTCCACATGAAATGAGAAGCAAACTAAGAGAAAGCATTAAGAAAATATTTTTTGCTTTTATCATGTGTTTTTATTGCTTTTTAAAAATGACATCTTTATTGAGGCTTTAGGGTTTGGGGGTTAGGGGTTAGGGGCGGTTTTGTGCAAAAGTGAAAGATTTTGTGCTTATGTAAGTCATTTTCTCCCCAACCCCCAACACCTAAAACCCAACACCTAATTTATTCAGGCAAATTACTTTCAGGTTGTTTTTCCGAATAAATCATGATATCATTAATCCGGATTTCATATTCAGGTTTAGGATTGATCCATTTGAGCCGTACATTGTGTTTGCCTTCAGTAAGCTGGTATTTCCAGGCTGGTTCAAGGCGGCGGGAAGTACTTTTCATCGGCATTTTTACTTTTTCATCAAGCTTGCCATCGATATACACTTCCAGTTCAGCCACATATGGATCGTCGGGTTCGGCAAGGCCAAACATTTCGGATCCTACCCGTTTCGAAACACGGTCGATATAACCTTTATCGATCTTCGAATTTTTTACCAGGTTTCCATAAAAGATATACCCGTTTCCAACAAAGTCGTACGAAAGCTCATCGGTAAAAGATTGGTCAAACCTGTCGCGGAAGATTGGAAAAGTATTTTCGAAATTCTGCTCGAAAGCAACAGCAACAGGTTCTTGATATGGGATTACAATTTTGTTGCTGTCAACTGTGCCGCCAGCGAGTTTTATCATTTCGGTTGCATGTTTATAGCTTAGTTCATAAGCCTTTGCAAGCGAGGTAGTAGTTCCTTCAAAGTTCAGGGGTTCAATTTCCTGCAAAGGCTTTAGCCAGAAAGCCGGAATATTCGAATATCCCAGCATTACACCAAGCACGCCGCCAACAGTTGCAGGATTGCAATCGGCATCCTGCCCGCAACGGGTAGCAATATCAATGGATTTGGTAAAATCACCTTTCCCGTACAGAAGTCCGATTGTAACGTATGCTGAGTTTATTTTTGCATCGATGTTAAACGATAAAAAACATCCTTTCGGGCAGCCTACATCATTATTCCATTTCTTCTGAAGTTCGAACCAGGTTGCCTGCCAGTCATTTGGATTTTGTTTATGCCATTTGATTACATCAGCAATACAATCATGAAATTTGGTTTTTTCAGGAATGGTTTTAATTGCTTGTTCTACAATTTCGGTCGCATCATTTGAAACAAATGCCATAGAATACAGAGCCGAAACATAAACGCCACCATAATAACCATCGCCGCTGTTCATGATATGTCCAACGCGGTCAGCAATTTCGGTAGCTGAATTCACCATTCCGGGAGTCATTAATCCAATAAAATCGGCTTCGATCTGGAAATCGAGATCATCGGCATGAGGATTATTTTTCCAGTTTCCTGATTGTGGCGGCATTATCCCATTCAGAATATTGTATCGCGAAGCCTGGTTAGCATGAGCCAGGTGATAAGCAGTTCGGGCCCAATGATTTGCAATGGTATCCATTGAAACATTCAGTCCGTGTTTTTCGAAAGCTGCGACAAAATTCAGATCAGTATAAATATCATCAAAAAGACCCGGCTTTTTATCCCACCAGTATTTCACATATCCTTCGCGCCAGGGAATATTCTGAGTTGCAGGAATTATAGAACCCTGGTATTTGAATTCCACTGGAGCGCCATATACCACGCCAATAGTCTGTCCGGCCCATCCGCCTTTGATCTTGTCCTGAAGCTGCTCTTTTGTGAAAGTATTTTGTGTTGAAGAAGCTTTGTTTTCCGACTCTTTCTGTTTGCACGAAACAGAAAAAACCAGCAACGCTGCAGCAAAGAGCGCAATTCCAAAAATCTTATTAATCTTAAATCGCATCATACGGAATCATTTTAATGATAAACACTAAGCTCAGTTACTGATGTAAATCCTGAAACATTTTTGGTGTATTTGTTCCAATGGCCTTCTATTTTTGCATCACCGATAATCCGGATAGCTTTGGTTTCGACCGTTGGAAAGCTGATCACATATTCGACAAAGTGAGGTTGATAAAACACAATATCCGTTTCGGGTAAAGCAGGCGAGATTGAAATTTTTTCAACGGGCACCCATTTGCCGGCTTCGTTCATGTATTGTACGTTGAGCGATGTAAACCAACCTCCGAATTCCTCGAGGCAACCGGTATGCAAGGCAAGCATGCTGATTTTTTGCGGGGTTTGCCAACCATAACCATAGTAGTCGATTTTAGGGATTTTTGTTTTTGCTGCCAGGCTATAAAATACGGAACCGGCACCAACTGTTTTCCCATCGTTGATTACTTCTACATTTTTTGCGTACATCGGTTTACCGAAAGTGTACCAGCACGAATCCAGAACTTTTTCGTTGAGCTCACGAACATTAGCAAGGATTGTATCGGCCGTTGAAGCTATGTTTTTACCGCGAACCAATAGATTGAAATCCTTTGTGATTTTCTCTTTCCCATTATCCAGTTGAAGAGTTACTTTCGAATACCCGGGAGTTGTGGGAATGCCGGTAAGTTTGCCTTTTGTAAAAGTCAGGCCAGCAGGCAGGGTGCCTGAAACCAGGCTCCAGTTATATACTTTATTTGCTTCGGTGTAGAAATTATAATCTACAGTTTTACCAATTTCCATTTGAGGCAATGGCCCAAGACAGAATTCGAGCGGCGGATTAAAAGCTGCATTTGTATTGATGCTGAGGATTTCCTTGCCCGGCTTTCCGCTTAATTTACCACCTTTCGAAACCACCAGGTCAATAGTAGCTTTAAGGGTTTGATCGATAATATCTGAGATTCTAGCATCAGGAATATCGTACCGAGTAATATTAATATATTTGTCGTTGAACGGTTCTTTCCAGCCTTCGATGGGTAAATAAAGATTTGCAGGTAATCCTTTCATTCCATTTATAATACCCAATAATCCTGCAACTGTTGCAGCCTGGTTGTCGGCATCGAAACCCATGGCACACGAAAGATCGAGCGTACGCTGGAAATCATTTTCGCCATAAAGCATTGCCAGGATTGCACACGCTCCGTTAAGATTAGCATTCCAGATGGTTTTGGTCATTTGCGGCTCATCAACATAATATTTCTGCGCCATTTCTTTCCACGAAGCTTTCCAATCCGTTGGATATTTAGCATGTAATGCAATCATTTCTCTTGCAGTAGCTGTAAACCGACCGTTGGCAGGCAAAGCTTTGATTCCGATTTCGATCAGTTTATTAATGTCTTTTTCAAAAAATGCTGCCGAATACATCGCACCGTAAAAAACAGTAGGCTCAACGCCCCATTCATCGCTGGTTATGCGGGCAGCCCAGTCGGATTTGGAAGCGGCATAGTTCACCATTCCGGGAGCAGTAAAAGCCCAAATTTCATTAATAAGCTGTGGATCAATCTGATACCAGTGCGGATTTAATGCTTTGCTTCCTGTAAAAGGAGGTGTATATCCAAAATGCATCAGTCCAAGTGCGCCGCGGTTTGCCAGCCACACCCTGTCGCGGATATGATACATCCATGCATCGCGAAGTTCGCTGTACGAAGGTTCCGCTCCAAATTTCTGCATCTGAAGCAGGTACATGTATTCAACATCCGTGTCATCGTCGGAGAATGCGCCTTCGTATTTTTGAAGTTTATCAAGGCTTTTGCTGTATCCGTAGGGCCAGTTTTCGGGACCGGGAGCGTTGACATACTTGTTTTCGTGTGGCAAGCCGTACATATTGCCGATCATCTGGCCAATCCAGGCTGCAGCAATTTTATCCCGCAGCTCACTGACACTTATTTTTGATGGTTTTGCACCAAATAAGTTATCCGGGGTGAAATAAGTGACTGTAATTAGTACAATCAATATCAATATAATTTTTCGTTTCATCATGCTTACAAAGGATTTTGAACCAGGTTCGAATTGGTACTTAGAACCTGCTGCGGAATTGGGAATAATTTAGCATTTGGTCCTGATGCCGGTTTGTTCCATCCGGCATTACCCCATACGCCGAACCGTATCTGATCCTGCCTGCGGTGACCTTCCCAGGCGAATTCGCGACCCAATTCATTCAGAAATTCTGCATTGGTCATATCTGACATTTGTAAAGGCGCCAGACCTGCACGGGTCCTGATTTTCTGAAGGTCAGCATCATTCAGCATTTCACCGGCACGGCCCAGACGCATTAAAGCTTCTAGTTTAGTATACAGCACATCGGCATAACGGAACAACACAAAGTCGTTCTCCATATCCGTGGTATAATATTCCAGTTGATCCTGGTATTCGTATTTGGCACAGCGGGCTCCCTCCCATTTTTTTCGAGCCATATAATTAGCTACAGTTGGCGTATAAATAAATGGCTCGCCATCAATAACAATATCATTCCCGGCTTTATCCTTTTGCTGTCCATAAAGGAATGATTTTTTTCGGATGTCATTATCGGCATACTTGTTCAGAAAGCCGGGTTCGAGAATGAATTCATCCCACATACCACCTTTAAAATTAAATGTAGCACGGCTGGCGTCATTGAGAGTAAGCGTATACCAATAAAAGCGATCTTTTGTAAAAATGGAATGCATCGGTATCACAAAGATGTTTTCGGTTGATGATTCGTTATGTACTTTAAAATTTGCAAAGTAATCATCTTCAATACGGTAGCCATTGATAGCTATGACTTTATTGCATGCATCAATTGACTGCTGAAATTTATCTTCCCCAATCCACTCCTGAGCATTTAAGTAAAGTTTTGCCAGCAGTGTATAAGCCATACCCTGAGTAACTCGTCCGTAGTAATCCGGACCAGGCTGCGGTTGCAGTTTGTCAACGTTATCGAGGATTGTTTTCTCTATATAATCATAAATAAACTTCCTGTTCTTCTGCTCCGGAAGACTTTTATCCGTAAAATCAATCGTAAAAGGTATATTACCCCAATTATCCATGGCCAGATAATAAAAGTAAGCCCGAAGAATCTCAATTTCTGTACTTATACCAGCCTTAGCAGGGAATTCTATTTCAGAGTCGTTGATGGTAAATATTATTTCATTACAGGCACTTATACCCTGGTAAATGAAATTCCAGGCTTCGTAGTTTATTTTGTTGGTTGGACTATATCTGTGAGTATGCAGTTCGTCCCAGCGTCCGTTATCCCATACAAAGCCATCATCGCGCCCGGGAGCTACCATTTCGTCGGAAGCCATTTGGCCAAGTGTCCATATGCTGAATTCTTCAGGATACCGCTGCAGACTGGTGTATGCACGACCAGCGTACTTAATCAGATTTTCTTCGTTCACTAAAAACTGATCGACAGGAATGCTTGAATAGGCTACTTCGTCGAGATCAGTACATGACACCATGCTTAACACAATGGTTAAACAAATAGCGTGTACCGTATATTTAAACTTTTGCATGACTCGTTTTGTGTTTAAATTAAAAACTAACGTTTACACCTAAAGTAATGGTGGTAGTGCGGGGATAATAGTTCAGGCGCTCAATCCCAGGTTCCAATCCACTTAAATTTACTTCCGGATCGAGACCTTTGTACCCTGTAATGGTGAGCACATCCTGTGCGGTGGCATTGAGCCTGAGTTTCGAAATATATTTCGAATGAACAGGGAAATTGAACCCTAAACTTATATTATCGAGCTTAACAAAAGTTGCATCCTCAATATATTTTGAAGAATATTGCCCGATGCCTATGAATTCAGGCGTATCCAGTTGTGTATGCACAATATTTCTGCCGAGGCTCTGCCAGTTCTCATAGTACAGCCGGTACATGTTGAGTACCTGTCCCCCGATGTTGGACCTGATGGAAAAGCCCATATCCCAGTTATCATAAGTAAGCCTGTTGCTCCACCCAACAGTACAAAACGGGTAAGCGCTTCCGATAGGTTCCCAGTCTTTGGGATCAACTTTACCAACCGGGTTAGCATTTTCGAACAAATCATAGCCATCTTCATTCAAGCCAATCCAAACCGGACCATAAAATGTTCCCAGCGACTTTCCTTCTTCTATACGTTGCGAGCTAAGAGGATAAGAGCCCCCTAACCAACCGGTTTCAATGTATTTGGCTGTAAATTCTTCATTCGAAAATTTAATCAGTTTATTGCTGTTTCTGCTGAAAGTGACAGTGGTATTCCATTGGAAAGAGTTCCCTTTAACAACTGCCCCGTTAAGAGTAAGTTCCACACCCTGGTTTCGGATGGTACCGATATTGGCAAACAGCACAGGGTAGAGATAAGGAGGATAAGGCACACTATATGCATAAAGCAGATCGGTGCTAGTACGGTAGTAATAATCAAAAGCACCACTAAAACGATTGTTAAAAAAGGAAAAATCGAGGCCTGCATCCAGCTCCTGTTTCTTTTCCCAGCGCAAGTCAGGATTTGGATTCGATTTAGGTCCCCAACCATTTATCCATTCGCCGTTGTAATAGAATTTCTTTCCCGGTCCAACCATCATCAGTGACTGATAGCTCGAAAAATCCTGATTACCTGTAGTGCCATAGCCTACGCGTAATTTGAGATCATTTACCCAGGTGACATTATTCATAAAGTCCTCTTTATTGATCCTCCAACCCAAACTTGCCGCAGGGAACCATCCCCATTTGTTATTCTCGCCAAACCTTGATGATCCTTCGCGGCGTATTGAAACTGCTGCCAGGTAGCGCTCGCTGTAATTGTACATGAGGCGGCCAAAAAATGAAATCAGAGTATTGCTGCCTTTATACGATCCCATTTCAGCCTGGCCAACACCCAAAGCCGATCCGGCACCAATATTATTAGGTCCATACAAATCAGAATCAAATCCTGAATTTACCATATATGAAGTGTTCGACTCCTGCTCCTGGTATGAATAGCCTGCAAGTGCCTGTAAATTATGGTTTTGAAAGGATTTTGTATAATTAACCGTACTTTCATAAAGCAACGTACTGCTTTTACCATTGGCTACCTCTGCTTCACCACCTTTGCCCAGAATACTTGGGTAATACATGGTTTTATATGACATATCCTCCCAATCCGACTGCTCAATTGAAATAAAATTTATCCATTTCAGCGATTTAGCCAGGTTTAGTGTTGCGCGGATATTACCGCCGGCATCTGTTGTTTTTCCTTCGCGAGTCCGCTCGTTGAGCATAGCAACCGGGTTGTAATAATCAATTCCTTCCAAACGGGTATAGCCCCCTGAATAAGAATTATCAGGATCATAAACGGCACTCGTCGGATTACGGATAAAAGCCTGATAAAAAATATCATAATTGGCAGGACTATAATTGCGCATGCTATAGCTCAGGTTGTAATCGAGCAATAAAATATCGCCAAACGCTTTTTGAGATATGTTTGTACGGAGCAGGTATTTGTTCGATTCATTATTTTTCAGCAAACCATCTGCTTTATCAATGTAAATGGTGGTCCTGTGCGAAAAGTTCTCATTTCCTCCGCTTATGGCCAGGTTATGCTTCTGACTGAAAGGATTTTCGCGTGTTATTTCCTTAAACCAATCCGTACTGGCGTCGTAAATACTTACAGCTTTGTCAGGAGCATACGTTTCAATTGCTGACCGGAATTCGTCAGCCGTAAGATTTGCAACTCCGCGGGGAGCTACCTGAACCGAAAGCTGACCGGAATATTCAATTTTTGCCGCACCCGCTTTAGCCCTTTTGGTTGTAATAATAATTACACCGTTCGAACCGCGTGTTCCGTAAATAGCTGCAGCAGCACCGTCTTTCAATACATCCATTGATTCAACTTCTTCGGGACTGATGCTCTTCAAATCGGATCCGGCTACTCCATCAATAACAATCAAAGGACCCTGTCCCGAAGTGAGCGTATTGGTACCACGAAGTATAATATTGTAACTCGCCATCGGGTCTGCTCCGTTAGGCTGGATAATAGTTAAACCTGCTACTTTGCCCTGCAACAATCCCATGGGGCTGTTATAGGCACCTGGATTGAATTCACCTGATTTAACAGAAGAGATAGAGCCGGTAACTTCTTTCTTAGTTGTTGATCCATAACCGATTACCACAACACCATCCAAAGCCTGAACAGAAATTTTGAGGCGAATGTCTATTTTCTGTTGCGTACCAACCAGTACTTCCGTATTTTCATATCCTATGTATGAAAAAACAAGGGTTGAGCCTTTCGGTGCATCCAGCGAATATTTCCCGTTAATATCAGTAACACTGCCGGTTTGTGTGCCTTTTATTAAAATATTAACACCCGGAATAAGCTCATTGCTTTCGTAATCCGACACAATTCCCGACACTTTGATATTGGGAATATCCTGAGCATTAGTGTAAAGTGTTGTAAAGACTATCAATACCATCAGAACAGACAGAACTATTGACCTTAACTTTACTACCCCTGGGTATGTTTTCATAATCAAGATTTTACTTGTTCAACATCAAGTGATGATAATTCCGAACGATAAGGTATTGATGCCTGGGCGCCCATCC
>CAZBZA010000003.1:2086-12325 GCA_964495865.1 uncultured Lentimicrobiaceae bacterium | reverse complement strand
ACATCAAGTGATGATAATTCCGAACGATAAGGTATTGATGCCTGGGCGCCCATCCGGGTAACCGTGATTGCAGCTGCACGGGCAGCGAATTTTACGGAATCAAGTATTGATCTGCCTTCCGAAAGCCCTACACAAACTGAACCACAGAATGTATCACCTGCTGCGGTTGTATCAAGTGCATCCACTTTGTAGGCTTCTACAAAATGATATTCGGCATATTCCTTAATTAATGCTCCCTGCGAGCCCAGTGTTATTACAACAATATCAACACCTTTGGCACTTATGATGTCGGCAGCCTGTTTGGCAGATTCAATGTCTGAAACTTTTATTCCCGAAAGAATTTCTGCTTCATTCTTGTTTGGAATAATTATATAAACATTTTTCAGCAGATTGTTGGATAATGCCCTGGCCGGAGCAGGATTCAAAATAACTTTTATCCCTTTCTTATTAGCCATTTCAGCCACATACTCTACAGTTTCGATAGGTATTTCGAGCTGCATTAAAACAAGGTCACTGTTTTCAATTTCGGCACTGGCCTTATCTATATCCGAAGGTGTAAGGTAAGCGTTAGCTCCCGAAGCAACTACAATACAGTTTTCGCCCTGCGAATCAACAGTTATTAAAGCAACTCCTGAAGGATGCCTGGAATCCGAATAGATATAGTCAGTTTTAATGTTTTCAGTATTGTACAACATCACCGATTGCTTTCCAAAAACATCATTGCCTGTTTTTGAAATCAAGGTTACATTTCCGCCCAGGCGCGCTGCTGCGACCGCCTGGTTCGCTCCTTTTCCGCCGGGGTTCATAAAAAAAGTTCCGCCCAAAATGGTTTCACCAGGCACGGGAAGCCTGTCTGCCTTAATAACCATATCTGTATTACAGCTTCCTACTACAACGATTTTTTTTGATTGCATATCGATTCGATTTTATATGCAGCAAATATATATCATGCAGAACGCGAAAATTATCAATAATTTACATAATCCGGTAATTTAAAATCACCGACCTCCCCCTTAAGAATATATGCATAGTGCTTATTTATAGAATATTAAATAATCGTAAATCAGACTATTTTAGTTAAATAACTGTATTTTTAAACTATTAACGTCGGATATTTTTATTCTATCTATATATTTACAGCTTCAAAATGGAAGTGCTCCTGGCAGGAAAACCCAACGAATTCATATGACAAGTTTTTTTTGTGATGAAAGTCTATAGATTCTCCTGCCCTTCGTGCACAAGACAGAGGTCAGTTTCCAAACTGCGACAGTAAACCAAATTCAAAAACGATTAAACCAAACACCTGCCATGTCGAAACTTCAATCACTTGTGTCGCTTACACATTCCATGTCTTTAGCCGAGAAAAAAGCATTCAGAATCCGGTCGTCGCGCAATAAAACAAATGCGGATTATATAATATTATACGATGTTATTGAGAAAAACCGGGAACTGCCCACATCGTCCTTGCTGGCTGAATTCCTGAAAGCACGCCCGGGAGCTTCCATTGAAACTACTGTTAAATACCTGTATGAATTGTTGCTCGACACTATGCTTGAACTGAAAAAAGAGCAGGATAGTTTCTATTTTCTTTTTAATAAGATACTGAAGGCAAAGATATTATATGAAAAATCCTTGTTTGATGAATGCTTCGGATTGCTCGACGATATAATTGTACAGGCCGAAAAGTATGAAAACTATTATGCGCTGCTGCTTGCTACCCGACTGGAGCTGGATTACTTACTGGCTTTGAATTTCCCGAATCTGAATGAAAAAACACTTCTGAAAAAGCAGTTCAAACTTAACGAAGCATTAAAGTATGTGCGGAAAATCAATGAACAATCGTCGCTGTATGAAAATCTGAAACACCGAATTGTGTATAAGGGACATGCCCGCTCACGAAAACAAAAAGATGAATTGAATGACTTGGTTTACAGCGAGATAAGTATCGTAGCATCTCAAAATCTGGATAATTTCGAGATCAGTAAACTACATCAGCTCTTTCAATCGAACTACCTGATCAGTGTTGGCGACTACCAATCAGCTTTAAACTCATACATTGAGCTTAATAACCTTTTTGAGGCAAACAAACACCTGTGGAGCAATCCACCTGTATATTACTTGCACACCCTCGAAGGCGTGCTCGAAAGCCTGAGGAGCATCCATAACTATAACGGTATGACCTATTTTATTACGCAATTGAAAGCAATTGACAGTCAATCCGCAAGTTTCAGGATAAATCTTACCTCTATTATCTATTTGTATGAGTTGTTCCCATTTCTGGACCGGGGTGATTTTACATCATCCAAATCGCTTATGAATACGTATAAAGACACTTTGTTTGATAAACTTTTTTCGTTAAACAGGGCTCGTCAGGCTGAGCTTTGTCTTTACACCTCATTAGTATATTTCGGCAATGCGGAATATCATAACGCACATAAATTCCTGAACCAGATTATTCTCCGGGGAAAGAACTATTATTACCTTCCTCTTTACAGAACAATTCGCCTTGTAAACCTGATGATTTTATACAAGTTGGGAGATTTTGATCTGATCAAATACGAAATACGATCAATGAAACGCGATTTAATTGATACAGCAAAAGACTATAAGATAGAAAAGTTTTTATTCAGGTTTTTGAATAAACAGATTCCAGCTGTTATAAAGCAACGCGAGCAGCTATTGGAAAAAACGTTGAAGGAATTTGCTGAAATCCATCAGGATGTATTTGAAAAACAGATACTTCGAATTTTTGATTTCACTGCCTGGGTCGAATCGATATTACGTAAAGTTCCTTTGGCAGAAGTGCTGCAACTTAGGATATCCGCTCACAATACTTCCATTAATCAAAGTTAACATTAGGGTTAGTGGCTGTATTCATTATAAAGCAATAACTCACCAGATTTTGCATCGCGGGCACACGATTCCCAAATCCAGCTCCTTACTTTTTCCTTTCACTTCCTTATTTCCGTATCTCACGGAGGATTTTCAACCGTTCACCGGGATTCGTTGGCTTTGGATATACGGGCAAAGTAGTTTTGCCGAAAAATTATTGACATGGCTAAAAGTATAACATACTCCCTGACCGGTAACCAGAATGATTCATCAGGTTTTTATTCGGAGTTAAGCTTATTTACCGACTTAATAATCCGTGATTTGAATCCGGAAACAGAAAAGTATCTAACTGATTTCTGCCATTTCGTGGATGAAAATAAGGTTGAAAAACTTCGTTCGCGGAATGAATACCTCGTTGAATTACTGATGATTGGCGTGTATTGGAACAATTATTCCGGAAATGCTGTAAAAACAGGTTCTCTTTCGAAAAAACTGCTGAAAGTATTATATAAACAGCGTAAAAAATTCCCGAAGCATAAACCCGAAATAGATAAAGTAAGGGGTTTCCTGGCGTATTCGTTTCTCAGAAAAAACAATCAGAAACGTTGTGGCACTTTAACTTCAAAAATGCTTAACCAACTTTTAAACTGGCTTAGTGCTACCGGTGAGTTTAACGAAGAAGTGCTAAGGCTAAATACCTGGGCTGCGTTTTTAAATACCAAAAATGCCGCTTATACCGAAAACCTTATCAAAAACTCTATGCTTTTTGCTGACTATTTCTCGCTGAAAGGGATGGAAGTACTGGGCGAATACACTCAGCATATAGGTGATTTTCATCAAACCATTTTGCCATCGTATAAATACCGTGAAGATTATTTCCTTGCCAGCCGTCGCGAAAACGAATACTTTCTTAACATGTTTGCTGCCGAAGTTTTAAACCGCGGTTTGAAGAAAGGATTTACCGAAACTAAAAAGAAAGTGCTGCTCCTCCCAACCTGTATGCGAAGTGCACCGGCAACAGGATGCAAAGCCATATCCGATGGCAAAGAACTGGTATGCGCAGCATGTTGTGCCGAATGTAACATCGGAAAGGTTTCGTCCGAAATGAAAAAACAAGGAATAACCTCCTACCTGATTCCTCATTCTTCAGAGTTTTCGAAATTCCTGGTAAAATGGAAGAACAGCTCTGACACCAGCCTGATTGGTGTGGCCTGCGTTTTAAACCTGATTACTGGCGGATACGAAATGAAAAGATTGAATATTTCGTCGCAATGCGTTTTCCTCGATTATTGCGGCTGCAAAAAACACTGGGATAAAGAGGGTTTTGCTACTTCGCTGGATGTAAACCAGCTGAAAAAAATTGTTCAGAAACCCAAAGTATCCTCAGAAGAGCTTTCAATGGTTTTTGCAGATTGAAACAGTTAAGTAAATCACAAATACTTTCAAAATCACATGGACACAAAAATGACTTTCGGCGGCATAGGGCCAAAACTGGCGTTGATAACCTTGCCATACATCATGCTTGCAACTCTTGTAAATCAAAAATATCCTGAATTCCTGAAGCTGGATTTTATTGGCAGCGAATGGTTAGAGACTGCTGGCTATATAATGATTTGCATTGGGTTGGTCTTTTATGCCTGGACAATTGTTGTTTTCCTGGCCGATTTCAAAAAAGGACTGCTGGTTACCCGAGGTACTTTCGCTCTGTGCCGCAATCCGATTTATGCATCTTTTATCGTGTTTTTTATTCCCGGCCTGGCTTTGGTTATTCAATCAGGGATGATCCTTTCAATAGCACTGGTCCTTTACCTGAACTTTAAAATTTCGATACATGGTGAAAATAAAGTTTTGGAACGCAAATTTGGTAAGGCGTACGAAACCTACCGGGAAAATGTACAGGAAATAATTCCGATTCCTCGTTTCCGATAAAAATGATTTCAGCCACTGCCATTAATTACATGTTAGTGCAATTTGATTTCAACTTCCTTCCGGGAAACCGGATCAGAAAATCAATTTCTCCTGTTTTCAAAATTTGCAGGCTAAAACCGCTTATGCTGGTTTTAATTCCGGTTTAAAACCCACTCACACTTATTTTTCAATGATTCAACCTTCCGTTTCAGGGATTCAGTGCATTTTGATTTTATTTTTAAAAAGCCGCAAATATCTTTGCGTATCATTCGAAGAAAAGTAAAAAAATACAGTTAGAAGCTTTAATACCAGCAACATTGATACAGGAAAAATACATAAATTGGCGGTTCAAAAATCTTTTCACAATGACATTTAAAGAACTGAACAGAATAAACAGCGAAAGTGCTTTTAAAGAGTCGCGTATGCATCAGTTGAAGAGCATTTTACTCCTGCTCACTATTGGTGGTTTTATAATTGTACTGTTATGGCAAATGTTCGACAAGTATTATTTATTACAACCGGATAATTCATTATTCTGGCTCAGAATACTTACAGTTGCCATGTATATTGCAAATTTCACAATTGCATACTTCCGCAAATCGGAACAGGCGTACAAACAACATCTCACGGCAGGTTTTTATTTTGGTACTATTTTCTGCACGTTGCTGGCCATGTTCACAGGCGCAAGCCAAAGCCCGTATTGGTTTGGACTATTTTTTATTCTGATCGGCTGGTTTGTGCTGGTACCTTTCAACTACAGAGAACTCATTATCCATAGCCTGATGTTTCTTCTCATTTTTATGGCCGGATTGTTTGTGCAAACTGAATTTAAACTTATTGATTACGAAATAGCTAAAATTATTTTTCTGTATTCCGGAACTTTGTTTATTGGTTCTTATGCAGCATATCGCCGAAACACTGCCGAAGCGGAAAATTATCTGTCGAACAAAGCGTTGAAGGCAAAAAATAAAGAATTAAGCAAATTTATACTGGTTTTGGAACAGGCGCCCGGTTCAGTATTTATCATGGACAACAAAATGAATTTTGAGTATATAAACCCGGTTTTCACCCAGTTATCGGGTTATACCGAAGATGATCTGTTACATAAAAATATTAACGATACCATTTACAAAGGCAAAACTCCCGAATCGCGCACCGAGGTAGCCGAGGCACTTCGGAATGGAGAGAAATGGCAGGGCGAACTGCTTACTTACCATAAAACCGGTAAAAGCTACTGGGCCAACACCATAGCAGCTCCATACAAGGATGAAGCAGGAATTATTGAAGGATATGTTGTTATACAGCAGGATATTACAGAGCGTAAAAACATGGAGCTCGCGCTCAAAGAAAGCGAACAACTCTATCGGACCTTAATTGAAAAGTCGCTGAACGGAGTAGCACTGACAAGCGACCGCAAATTTTTTCTTGTCAACCAGTCTTTTTGTAATATTCTCGGGTATTCGATGGAGGAAATCATGAAAATACAGCCCGAAAGCCTGTTGGCTCCACAGGACAGGGAAAGGGTACTTGCTATTCATGATAAACGCATGCATGGAGAGGTGGATTCGCTGAGCTATCATGCAAAATTTGTTCATAAATCAGGTGCCTTACTCACTGTCGAAATGAGTTCCACAACAGTTCAGATTAATGGTAGCAATTCCTCATTTGTTACCCTGCGCGACATAACCGAGCAGCAAACCCTGAAAGAAGCCCTTGAGCAGAGTGTGCAAAAATACCGCGATCTGGCCGATTTGCTTCCGCAAACTGTTTATGAGCTGGATTTACAAGGGAAAATAACATTTATGAACCAGGCGGGGATTAATGCCTTTGGCGAAGTGCTGCAATCCAAAGATCTCTCAGCGCTCGATTTCATAGCACCCGAAGACCACCAGCGATTAGTAGAGAATTTACAAGCCAGCTACCAGGGCAAAAAACCAACTTCGGGCAATGAGTACACAGCGCTAAGATCTGATGGCAGCAGGTATCCTATTATGGTTTTCGGAGCTCCTGTTTTTAGTAACGGAGTACAAACCGGTACAAGGGGTATTATCATCGATATTTCGGAACGCAAAGCCATGGAAAATGCACTACGCGAAAGTGAATCGAAGTATAAAACCCTGATTGAAAATTCGCAGGATGGTGTTTTCGCAATAATTGGCGACAAAATTGAATTTGTGAACAGCACTTTGTGTAAAATGTTGGGCTACAGCGCTGAAGAGTTATACAACATGCCAGCTATAAATATGGTTGTTCCTGAAGACCGCCAGCGGGGTATGGAAATCAGCCAGCGACGCAAAGCAGGTGATTGGTCAACGGTAAACGGCATATTTCACTTTCTGGCAAAAGACGGGTCTGTTAGGGAGTGCGACACATTTTCATCCATACTGGAGCTTAACGGGCAAACTGTAAGTTATATAACTGTACACGATCTTACCGAAAACCGCCGGATGCAGGAGCAATTGAAGCTCAGCGAAGAAAAATACCGCACGGTTATTGAAAAAGCTACTGATGGCATAGTGATTACACAGCACGGTAAGCTCAAGTTTATGAATAAGTCGATGATTGATATGATGCAATATGATGAAGCTGAAATCATTGACAAACCTTTCATTGACTTTGTGCCTGAAGAGGACCGGCAGTTGATGATCGATCTGCATAAACGACGGATGGCTGGCGAAGATTTTACTTCCTTGTATCGCAGTCACATTATACGCAAGGATGGAAAAATTATTACTGTTGAGTTGAATGGGCGAACTTCCAACTACAATGATGAACCTGCTGCATTTATCATTATCCGCGATATTTCGCAACGCGAGGAGATGGAAGACGCCTTGCGCAAAAGCGAAGATCGCTTCCGCCGGATGATTCAAAGTCTGCAGGAAGGCCTTTTCGTGGTGCAGGATGAAAAATTCGTTTTCGTAAACGAAGCAATTGTTGATATACTTGGTTACACCGTTGAAGAAATGACAGGCAGGTGTTTTTATGATGTGATGCCTCCGGAAAATATGGAACAAATTGTTAGCCGCCACCAGGACCGGATAAAAGGTGAAAAAGGCTCGTGGAGTTACGAATACACTTTACTTCATAAAGATGGTGTTACACGTGTGCCTGTAATCCTTTCGACAAATCTGACTGAATTTGATGGAAAACTTGCTGTGGTAGGCACTGCCAAGGACATTACCGAACGTGTGCGCGCCGAAAAAGAACTGCTCTATGCACATAACCGACTCGAAGAAATTAATCATATGCTTGAACACACCATTGCCGAACGAACCCAGGAACTTACCGAAGCCAACACACAACTGCTCAAATTACAAAAGGAAAACCTTCAGTCGCAGTTTGATGTACTCAAACAACAGGTGAACCCGCATTTCCTGTTTAACAGTCTGAATGTGCTTACCTCGCTGATCCGACTTGAGCCCGAACTGGCCGAAAAATTTACCGAACATCTCTCAAAAGTGTACCGCTACGTGCTTGAAAATAAGGATAATGAACTGGTAAAACTTACTACTGAACTCGACTTCCTTGATGCTTATATCTTCCTGCTTAACATCCGGTTTATGGGCAAGATAACTGTTAACATAAATATCCCCGACGAACTCCGGAACTGCCTTGTTATTCCGCTGGCTATGCAATTATTAATCGAAAATGCAATAAAGCATAATGCCATGTCGAAGAAATCGCCCCTGGTAATTGATGTTTTTATCGATGACAACCATTTTCTGAATATCATCAATAACCTCCAGGAAAGAGAAGCGCATATGGTTTCCACCGGTGTGGGGCTTAAAAATATACAGAACCGTTACCTACTTCTTAACAACACCGCGCCGGAATTTGAGAAAACGGCTACGCATTTTATTGCTCGTATACCGCTGATTTGTGAACAGAATAGTTAATGGGGGAATACAAAATAGGAAATAGAAAATGGGGAAAAGGATTATCAGCCTGTTGAGATGAATTGGATTTCCCTAAAAGTGTAACAATTTAAATACAAGTACAATGAAAATAGTAATAATTGAAGATGAGCAGTTTGCTGCACGAAGGCTGGAGAATATGATTCTCGAATTTGATCCAACCATTCAGATTGTGGCAAAGCTCGAATCGGTTGCCGATTCCATAGCATGGTTCCGCAACAATCCTGTTCCAGACTTAATTTTTCTGGATATTCACCTGGAGGACAACCTGAGTTTCGCGATATTCGACAGCATTTCAATAACCTGTCCCATCGTTTTTACAACCGCTACCGACGAACTTTCGACACGTGCCTTTGCGCTTAAAAAAATTGATTTCCTCCTGAAACCAATCATACAAACCGAAATGGTGAAAATGATTCAGAAATATAAAAATCTCCCTTTTGCCGAGAGACAAACCGTAAATGCCTCACTTTTTACCGACATCATTAACAAACACTAATACCAAATCGTATGAGAGTTGTAATTATTGAAGATGAACAACTGGCCGCCCGCAGGCTCGAAAGCATGATTGTTGCTACAAATCCGCAGATTCAGGTTGTTGCCAAACTCGAATCGGTTGCTGACTCGGTTGAATGGTTCCGTAATAACCAGCACCCTGACCTTATTTTTCTCGACATCCACCTGGAGGACGATCTCAGTTTCGTGATTTTTGATAAAGTGCAGGTTAACTCACCCATTATTTTTACTACTGCTTTTGATGAATATGCCATCCGCGCGTTTAAACTCAAAAGCATCGATTACCTGCTGAAACCCATCGTTCAGGAAGAACTTAATAATGCCATCCGCAAATACAAGGATCTGGTAACGCCGGCCCAGCAAATGGTTGATCTTTCATCCATTTACAGCCTTATTACAAAACAGAATCCAACTTACAAGGAAAGGTTTTCGATAACGGTAGGCCAGAAGATAAAAACCTTTACGGTGCCCGAAATCGCCTATTTCTATTCCACCGAAGGCATTTCGTTTATGGTACTCAAAAACAAATCAGAATACCCGGTCGACGACAGCCTTGAGGAACTAACCCAGGAATTGAATCCAAAAGATTTTTTCCGCATTAACCGTAAATATCTTGTGAAGATTGATTCCATTGCCAACGTGCATATTTACCCGAAAAGTCACCTGAAACTGGAACTCGCGCCTTTGCCTAAGGAAGAGGTTTTTGTTAGTATTGACAAAGTTACTGCGTTTAAGAAATGGCTGGATAATAAGTGACGGGAGAAGGGCGAGGGGCGAGGGGCGACAAGGCGAGGGGCGACAAGGCGAGGGGCGAGGGGCGAAAAGGCGAGGGGCGACAAGGCGAGGGGCGATCTTGAGAACCAGAAACAAGCAAACATCATCAAATTAAAATAAACCAATGAAACGAGCCATGACAATAAATTGTCACACCGAGTGATGATTATTCATGGCGAGTTCCATGTGACCCGTAAAAATTAAAAAATAAACAGATGAAACCATCCGAAATCCCCTTCCAGTCGATTGATTGGTCAGTAATTCCAAAAGTAATTTATCCGGGCGAAAAAGGAAC
>CAZBZA010000003.1:0-1986 GCA_964495865.1 uncultured Lentimicrobiaceae bacterium | reverse complement strand
AATTCAAACAAAATGAATACAAACGAAAACGAAAACCTGCACATCGATTATTCATTATCAGGTACCGGCCAGGTAACCCTGGTATTTATCCACGGAGGATTTATCGATAAAGAGTACTGGCAGGATCAGGTGACTTATTTCAGCAGGAATTTCAAGGTGCTCACCATCGATCTGGCCGGTCATGGGAAATCAGGTGATAACCGGACCGATTGGACCATAGAATCTCTTGGTGAAGATGTTATTAAGTTGATCAAAGAATTATCACTTCAAAAAGTCATTCTGATCGGACACTCCCTGGGCGGAGATGTAATACTGGAAGTTGCCGCTAAACTTCCGGAGCTTGTGATAGGCCTTGTCGGAATTGATAATTTCAAGAATGCAGGTATGCCTTTGCCTCCGCCATTATTGGAACAGATTAGCCAGGCGCTGGAGTATATGAAGACGAACTTTGCCGAAGTATCCGAAAATTTTGCCAGGTTGTCGTTGGTAACGGCTCACACTGACAAAGAACTTGCCGAAAGAGTTATAAACGATTATAAAAATTTCAAACCGAATGTAGGTCGTTCCTTGTTGGTTTCAACTTTCTTATACCACGATCGTGAAAAAGAATTACTACAGAATTTAAAGCTAAAACTCCATCTTATCAACGTCGACTATTTCCCGACCAACGAGGAGTTACTTAAACAAAACGCGGGCTCGGGTTACGAACTTAATGTAATGAAGGGAACCTGTCATTATCCGATGATCGAATCTCCGGGTGAATTTAACGCTATACTCGAAAAAGTAGTTTCCGCAATTATTTCTTCATAATGCGATTGATACTTTTGGTGTTGTTTATTAATTGATCCTAAAACCTTTATTGAAAAAGGGATCAATTTTGTGCGTTTTCAGAAAGCGGTATTTTCAAAGATTTTATGCATTTATCCCGGGATTAAGCTAACGATCCGGATGACCGGTTTCAACCTGTAAAAAAAAGGTTTCAACTGGCGTTACAGCCCTTTTAATTAAAATTAATTTCTGCATTCCGGCACCGGAAGTATCTTCGTTTCAAAATTCAGAATCACCAAAAAAAAAGCTGCTATTTCACCGCAATCCAACTCCCTGCCGGTCAGGCTGAGCGGAGTCGAAGCCAGGGAGAGTTAGGGTGGGTACATTCAATAAACAAAACCAAGCTTTCCGATAGCTAATTTTTAATAATTCTATATCATGCACGACAAGTCCAAAGAACTAACAGTATCCATCAGGCTGTTAAACGATAAACTTCATTTTGAAGGAAACGTTGATGGAAATAAATCTATATCAATTGATTATACACCTCCGCTGGGCGATAACCTGGGTTATACTTCCCTTGAATTATTGCTTTTAAGTCTAAGTTCATGTGTGGGAAGTGCAATACTTACCTTTCTTCGTAAGATGCAGAAAACCATAACCGCTTGTGATATTTCCGCCAAAGGAATACGGAGAGAGGAACACCCAACCTGTTTCAAAGCCATCGCACTATACATAAATCTTTCGTCGCCCGATACAACTCCGGAGGATTTAAACAAAGTGCTGAAACTCTCCGAGGAAACCTACTGCCCGGTATGGGCTATGCTGAAGGGTAATGTTGAAGTAAATGTAATGCATACTATTAATTCGTAAAATAAACATCAAAATGGAAACCAAAATTAAACCTGACAAAACCCTGGTTTCGGTTTGTGGATTATTCTGCTATTCGTGCGGAATTTACACAGCAACACAGGAAAACAATGTTGAAAATTTACAGCGGATTTCAGATCGCACAAAAATTCCGTTTTCTGAAATAAAATGCAACGGTTGCCGTAGCGAAACCCTCACCGCATATTGTAAAAACTGTTTTATGAAGAAATGCGCGGGAGAAAAAGGCATTGACTTTTGTGGCCAATGCGAAGAATATCCCTGCAGCCATATAAAAGAATTCCAAGCCCAGATGCCACATCGTGCCGACCTTTGGAAATCGCAGGAACG
>CAZBZA010000002.1:0-34588 GCA_964495865.1 uncultured Lentimicrobiaceae bacterium | reverse complement strand
ATCCGGAAGGATATAAAAAAGCCTGTCTTCTTAATTATGTAGATCAGATGGAAGGGAAAGTTCTGATAATTCATGGTGCGCAGGATAATACCGTTGTATGGCAAAACAGCCTTCAGTTTATCCAATCCTGCATTCAGAAAGGTAAACAAATTGATTATTTCGTGTATCCAAACCACGAACATAATGTAGGAGGTATGGAACGACTGCACCTTTTCAGGAAACTGGCGGAGTATTACGATCAGAATTTATAGTTGGATTCTTACTAACAATAGTCCGTTAATAATCCCAAATCGACGCATTATCAACAACATATAAAATCAGGTCTTTTCGCCCTAATATATTGATTATCTATAGCGCATTGCTTTGCGTCTTTGAATTAAATAAAAAACTAATAGAGAATTTTAATAATAAACGAGGCTGATACAGAAATGTACCAGCCTCGCTAATTGCAAAAGGAAGTTAATTCAGGAAGATTTTCATATCTTCATCAACAGTATTAATACCTGATATTCCAAAGTTTTTAACAAGAACATCAGCTACATTTGGCGATAGGAAAGCAGGCAATGTTGGCCCGAGATGGATGTTTTTTACACCAAGGTAGAGTAACGAAAGAAGAACTATCACTGCTTTTTGTTCGTACCAGGCTATATTATAAGCAATTGGTAATTCATTGATATCATTCAATTCAAACACTTCTTTAAGTTTCATAGCAATTACAACCAACGAATACGAATCGTTACACTGACCGGCATCAAGTACGCGGGGTATTCCACCAATATCACCTAACGGCAATTTGTTGTAGCGATATTTGGCACAGCCGGCTGTAAGGATTACGGTATCAGTTGGAAGCTTTTCAGCAAATTCAGTATAATAATTCCTGTCCTTCATTCTACCGTCGCAACCTGCCATTACAAAGAATTTACGTATTGCACCTGTTTTAACGGCATCAACCACTTTATCGGCAAGCGCAAACACCTGGGCATGAGCGAATCCACCAATAATTTCCCCCTTTTCTATTTCTACAGGAGATTGGGTGCGTTTGGCATGTTCTATAATTTCGGAGAAATCTTTGGCTCCACCATCAGGACGATCAGCTATGTGTTTAAATCCGGGGAAACCCGAAGCACCCGTGGTATAAATACGATCCATGTATGTGGCATTTCCTGCAGGAGGCACAATACAATTGGTAGTGAATAAAACCGGTCCGTTAAATTTCTCAAATTCTTCTTTCTGTTGCCACCAGGCGTTACCATAATTTCCAACAAAATGCTCATATTTTTTGAAAGCCGGATAATAATTAGCCGGAAGCATTTCGCTATGCGTGTAAACATCCACACCGGTACCATCCGTTTGTTTCAACAGCTCTTCCATATCCTTCAGATCGTGGCCGCTGATGAGGATTGCCGGGTTTGAACGAACACCTATATTTACTTTCGTGATTTCCGGATTTCCATAACGGGTAGTATTGGCTTTATCGAGTAATGCCATCACATCAACTCCGAATTTACCAGTTTCCAGAACCAGGGCAATACATTCCTCAATAGTTTGGTTATCATCAAGCATTAACGAAAGTACTTTTTGCGCATGAGCATCAACACCTGCATCCCCGAAGCCAAGGTTATGAGCATGCTCAGCATATGCCGACATTCCTTTTATACCGTATAAAGCAAGCGCACGCAACGACCGGATATCATCATCGGGAGCATCAATGCGGCCATCGGTCGAAATTGCTTTTGCAATAATTGAATCATCGTTTTCAGCTACCCAGGTGCAGAAATCACTTTCAGCAGTAGCATCAAAAATAGCACCAGCTGCCAACGCTTTTTGCTTCATACGTTCGCGCAATTCAATCGTTCTGTAAATCTGCTGTATAAACTTTGATCCATCGAAGTTGGCATTTGTGATAGTTGTAAAAAGTGCCATGTGGATAAACTGGTTTACCTCTTTATCCTCAATTCCTTTAGCCCTAGCTTTGGTGCTGAAATAGGACAACCCCTTCAATAAACTTACATTCAAATCCTGCAGATTGATCACTTCGGCATCAATTCCGCAGACACCTTTCGGACCTGTACAGCCTACACCTTTGGCTGCTTCCTGGCATTGGTAACAAAACATGCTCATAAAATTCTATTTGTTTAAGTTAGTAATTAGTATGTGTTTTACAGATATAATTTCTGCATTAATTTTTATAGTTTTCAAACCGATTGTGATGGCTAACTTAAAATTTGCCCTCATTTAAGTATTTAAGTATTTAATTGCGCAAATTTATAAACTTTCAGTGAATCACGTAACAATTAAGTTAAGTTTTTATAAAAATATAATCTCAGAAGCTTTGTATATTACTGTATTCCATGATTATAAATCAAAATATAAAATTTAAACTTTCAGGACATTGACATATGTCGATGTCTCCTAATGCATTGCAGGTCAAATTACATTTAGCATAATACATATGTTGACTACATAAGTTTTGAATTTTGATATTTAGGATATTTTGAATTAAAATGACACGTTGGAGCTGATTTGTAGCTTAGCGCAGCAATCCCATCAGCCAGAGAGTGATTCGGTGTGGAATGCAAATCTTTCACCTTTTCAGGAAACTGGCGGAGTACTACGATCAGAATTTATAATATTACCGGAATTTGCGAAACAAAAAGCCTGATAACGCTGATTATCAGGCTTTTTAATGTTCATATATCATCACAGAAACAGCTTATCTGAAATCAGAATAAATTACATATAACTTGTTGCTTACTATTTTTAAACTATTACTTTTGCCGCCGATATGAATGTATGTTCCATTCGTTTAACCTAAATCACAATCAATGAAAAAATTATTTGCCATTCTAAGCATCGCGCTGATTTCAGCCTCTTTATTATTTACAGGCTGTTCAAAAGATGAGGATACTGTTCCTCCAACAATTACCTTTAAAACGGATGCCGGATATGTTTCGGCCAACACATCAGCCAACTATGGCGATACGCTTTATTTCGGAATTACAGCCAAATCCAACGGAACTGATAACCTTGTTAAATTCCAGCTTTTTGCAAATGGTGTGCAATTGCTTGATTCAACGGTTAATACCGCTACTTTTACTCTCGATATGTTTACCGTAAAAACCATACTGGATAAAGAAGTGTGGAAATTTGTAACCACTGATATTGTGGGCAACAGCAAATCGGATTCAATTACAATAACCGGAAATTTTGGTGAAATCAACACCTACAGTTCCATTAAATTTGGTGCACAAAACAATACTACGGAGAAAGGTTTTCTTTCGTTAAGCAACTCAACATCAACATCCTATACGCAGGATGAGGCTTTCGATCATCAGGCTGACATTGATTTGTTCTGCTTTTTCGAAAATACAGCTACCAGTGTAAACATGATGGCCCTTGCAGCCCCGGGATCGAACATCAAAGAAATATTTACAGGCGCTACTGCTCCTGAATTTTACGCCACTAAAAATCTTACATTTTTCACAAAAACCACCCTTACTGCAGCCCAGTTCGACGCAGTACAAAACGATGCGGTAATTCGTGCATCCTTTGATCCTGATAATAAGTTTAAAAAAGCAAAACTTCTTACCGTTGGTGATGTATACTCCTTTATGCTTGCTTCGGGCAAATATGGATTATACAAAGTAACCGCTGTTGAAGGTACTGAAGATGGCACTTTACAAATTGCCGTCAAAATCCAGAAATAATGTTGATGCGTTTAAAACTGATAACTTTCAAAAAGTCACAGCTCTTTCCAAAAGGGTTGTGGCTTTTACTATTTTCATTGGCAGCATCAGGTATATTTTTTAGTTCGTGCACTAAGGATGATGAGGTTTCAAAATCATCACTTATACTTAAAACCGGAACATTATACACACAAAACGGAGCATATATCCCCGTTGGCGGAACAATAAAAATAGGTGTATTGGCATCAGGAGCCGGGGCTCCTTTAACGTATATCCGTATTGACAGGATTACTGGCCACGATACGCTTACTCAACTCGACCGTGGTATTTATTTTGGCAGCGAAGGTCTCGACGCCGACTATACCTTTTCGAAAGATACTTCTACTATTGAATTGTGGCGGGTAATTGTTATGAATGCTGACCGCGATACTGCCATCCGGACCATAACAATCAACAAAGGAACCGGAACGGCATATGGCCCTATTCATCATTTTGAAAATATAAAACTCGGTCTTCAGAATAATGATTTAAGCGGGCAGTTCCTTGATGTAAATACAGGTTCCGTTTTCGATGCAAACTCCGTTACAGGCCACGAAAGTGAGATTGATATTTTAGCTTATTATTATATCACTTCAGGACTTCCATCGCCTACTTTTACATGCCCCGGTTATACAGCAGCTTACGGTTACTATCCTCAACTGAATAGCTGGACCGTTAAAAACAATACTTTGTACGATTACATTACAAGCGATAACAACCTGGTAACAATCAGCCAGTTTGATGCAGCTGCAAATGACAGTCTGCTGGTTACAGCCTATAAACCCAACAAAGTAAGTGGAAACTGTAAATATGGATATACCGGCAAAGTAATCCCTTTCAAAACGCAGGAAGGCAAGTATGGTTTGATAAAAGTGATTCATGCTGATGAAACAGAAAACGGGATAATTGAGATTTCGCTTAAAGTCCAGAAATAAAACATACAAGGAATTAACCGATAGATGGAAAGCAAGACAGCAAACTGTATTTCAAGCATATATAACGGGATAATCGTACAAATTCTGAAATGGATCAGAACAGTTTTTCTAGTTAGCGGACTAGTGATACTATTGCCTGCGATAACTTTGGGGCAATCATGCATAACCGGCCAGGTAAAAAATCAGGAATCAGGAAAACCGGTTTCGGAAGCAAATATCAGCCTTAGGGCCGGCAAAGGAACAATTTCAGATAAAAACGGAAATTTCAGGCTCTGCAATCTGCCTGCCGACAGCATTAAAATTACCGTAAGTTTTGTAGGATTTGAAACGTTTATTCTCGAAACCAAACTGCTACCCGGCGAAAACAGTCTGCCTGCAATTGCGCTTATTCCATCGTTGCTTAATATGGATGAGTTTGTGATTACCGCAACGCGAACCGATAACCTGATTGTGAACACTCCTGTTCGGATAAATATGATTTCGCCTAAAATGCTCACCAGCATCCCGATACAGAATATTGATGAGGCGCTGAAATATTCACCCGGTATAAATTACAACAGGTCGTTTGGGATTTTCAGTACCAAAGGAATTGTAACTATGCGCGGCATGAGCGGCAAAGAACAAGGCCGTGTGCTGGTATTGATTGACGGTGTTCCTATCAATAAATCGGATGGTGGAACAGTTGACTGGAACATGATTGACGTGAATTCCGTTCAGAAAATAGAAATAACAAAAGGCGCCGGATCAGCCATTTATGGCGGAAATGCCATGGGTGGAATTATAAATATCCTTTCGAAAACGCCTGACAGTAAACCTTTTATACGTGCTTCACTCGAATATGGAACTTATAACACTATGGGTGGAAGGATTAATACCGGCGGTAGTATAAAGGTAAAGAATACGCAAAATTCGTGGTACTGGCTCGCTAATCTGTCGGCAAAAAAAAGCGATGGATATGTTACCCAGTCGGATGCTGATGTGAAATCAAATCCGTATATCGTGAAATCAAATATGCAGGAAGCCGGGGCAAATATCAAGACAGGCTATTCCATTGCCGGAAAACACAATTTCGACGCAACCTTCAACTATTATAATGATCAGCGCGGAACGGGCGAAAAAGTGTACCAGTCCGAAGGGAATACTACTGATCACGATTCGTATGGCACAATTCTGAATTACCGTGGAACTTTTAAAACACTGAAAATGAATTCTTCTGCCTATTTCCTGACAGAGAATTACAAAAAAGTGAATGAATATCTCAAAGATGATTATACCTGGTATGATGTACTTTCGACCCGGCGCGATTACGGCTGGTTTACTTCACTTACGGCTCCTATGGGCGATAACCATCTGATTACCGGTGGTTTCGATTTAAAAAACGGAAGCGTGGATGCTTACGACAAATATTTTACCTCAACGGATATAGTGTATAACAAAGGTAAAATGACTACTTACGCCCTTTTTGCACAGGATGAGATTAAGTTACTCAATGATAAGGTAAGAGTTATTGCCGGTCTGCGTTTCGATCTGGCGCAGTTTCACGACGGCGGATTTTACATTGAGAATCCATCGATGGAAACAGAGTTTATGGTTGGAGGCGGATACCAGGTTCCTGAAATGCCTGAGCAAAACTGGAATGCCGTTAGCCCGAGGATTTCCGCGCAATACAAATGGAACGAAAACGATCGTGTTTATGTAATGTATTCTCGTGGTTTCAGACCATCGGTACTCGACGATCTTTGCCGTTCGGGCAGGATAAAAGGAGGTTTTAAAATAGCAAATCCCGCCATACAACCCGAGTACCTTAATAATATCGAAACCGGCATCGACCTAAAAATAACCCCAAAAGCAGCTTTCACCAGCTCGGTTTACTATTCGCGGGGAACTGATTTTCAGTATTATGTAAGCAACGGCGAAACCATTGATATGGGATTCGGCGAAAGGCCGATTTTTGTAAGAGCTAACATCAGCGATGTGGAAATGTATGGTGCTGAAGCTGAATTCAGGTACGAAATCCAACCTGCAATTACTCTTTTTGCCAATTATGCGTACACGCATTCAACCATACTCGATTATCACAAAATTGCCGGAAACGACACCATCAACCTGGCCGGAAACTTTTTGACCGATGTTCCGGAACATATTTTTTCGGCAGGCGCCAACTGGAACAACCGGTTTGTAAACGCCAGTTTATATATGCATTACAATGGATCAATGTACATAAACGATCAGAATACGGTGGACGAAATACTGCTTTCGGATAAGTATCCCGCTTATACGACTGTGGATATGAAATTGTGGAAATCATTTAAAACGCATTATAAACTTTCGCTGAATATTCAAAACTTGTTTGATGTCGAATTCTATGACAGCAAATATGCTGTTTGTCCGGGAAGGTTTATAACTGCCGAATTTGCTGTTAATTTTTAAATTCAAATACAAATGAAAAGAATTATCCCAATCCTGATGGCAGCATTTCTGCTATCCGTTTCTGCCTTAAAAGCACAAACCAATGATTTTTACGATGATGCCGAAACCGTAAAATTTAAAATGCCAGTAGTTGAAGTCCTTGGCGAAATTGCAAACCCCGGAAATGTAAATTTCGAAACCCTTCCATCGCGAACCGTTATCGTTAAAGAAACACTTCTGGAAAATGGAAAAGATAAGTTTATTGGTGCTTACCGCTACGATGGATATTCGCTCTACGATATTTTAAATCTTTCCATACTGAAGAAGAAAAACGAGGCTGAGTTCCCTCCTATCATTGATTTATATGTTGAAATTGAGAATAATGCAGGCGAAAAAGTTGTTTTCAGCTGGGGCGAAATTTATTACCCCATTCATCAGCATGAAATACTCATTGCCACACAGGTTGCACGCATTGTTCCATCCAAAACGAAGGATTTATGGCCGCTGCCGACTGATCCTAAGGTGGTGGTTGCTTCTGATTTGTATACCCATCGTAACATTAGCAACCCGGTTAAAATTACTGTAAAATCGTATTCAGGAAAATATGAAATTGTAAAAGGCTTAAGCCCGATGTACAGCAAGAGTTTTAGCATTTCGGAAGATGGAAAGCGACTGGCCGAAATCAGCACTTTACCAGCCGGATTGGATGAGCACACATATCCTGCTGTGTTTTACGGACGTGGAAGAGGAATACACGGCACCACTCCTTTTTCGGGTGTAATGCTGAAAGAATTGCTTGCAAGCTATATAAAGGTAAATGAAAGCAGCATAAAAACCTGTTTATTCGTAATTGCCGGAAAGGATGGTTACCACGGCACATATAGTTTCAGCGAAGTGATGAACCGCAACGACCAGGCCGAATTCCTGGTGATTCCATCCGAAAAAAATCCCGATGGCGGCGCTTTTGAAATTTATCCTGCAGCCGATTTTTTCTCCGACAGGGCTATAAGAGCGGTTGAGTCAATCAGGATTTTGGATTGCAAAACTTCTGAATAATCATATAAGAGATTGGTTTTTGTGACAGTTTAAATACTGCCTGTAACTTCTGTATTTTTGTAACTGATTAAAATCAGACAAAGAAACAGTTGTAGTATGGATTTATTCAGCCCAGGATTTAACCCGGAATTAAACCTACTGCCATACGATGGTACAGTAAATTATTTTGGCAAAGTTTTTTCGCAGCCGGAAGCCAATTATTATCTGGAAAATTTGTTGCAAACAATTGAATGGAAAAATGACGAAGCTATAATTTTCGGAAAACGAATCATTACCAAGCGAAAAGTAGCCTGGTACGGCGATCAGGATTTTGAGTATACCTATTCCAACACCACAAAAAGAGCATTGCCCTGGACACAGGATTTGTTAGCATTAAAAACTATTACGGAGAAAATTTCTGGTGAGAAATTCAATTCATGCTTACTCAATCTTTACCACAATGGTAACGAAGGAATGGCCTGGCATAGCGACGGAGAAAAAGATCTGAAGCGAAACGGGGCTATCGGATCATTATCTTTTGGTGCTGAGCGAAAATTTTCGTTCAAACATAAGCAAACAAAGGAAACCGTTTCAATAATTTTAGAACATGGCAGTCTGCTTGTGATGAAGGATTCCACCCAAACCTACTGGTTACACAGGTTGCCACCCACAAAACTGGTTTCTAAACCGAGAGTAAATCTCACTTTCCGAACCATTGTCTTTTAACCTGGCCGTTTCGTTTGCCTTAAGATTTCTGTTCCAGACTTTGTAAATGATTTTTATCTTCATACCGGATATTCACACTTTTAACCCTTCGGTTTCGTCATTCATCCAGTTTTCGTTTTATACCTTTTAAGGGTGAAATAATTTTACACCGTTAAATCTTAAAACTAAATGAAATGAAAAAATCAATTGTAATTGCCTCATTACTTTTTATTGGTTTCTATTCCAGTGTTATGGCTGGATCAGAGCCTGCTTGTTATGTAAAAACTGCAGAAAATGTTTATTTCGGTCAAAAACTGAAGATAGGACTTCTGAAAACAACTGTTATTGCTGAAGATGGGAAAACTGTAAAGGTGCCAAACCACGATGTACTTTCTTACATGAACGGATCAAAACTTTTTGAACTTCTTCCACTTGCAGACAATGATCCTGAAACTCCTGATTTTGTGTTGATGGAGTGTATCGCCGTCAGGTCCGGGTTGAAGCTTTACAGCTATTCCAACCCATCGGACAAGGATTCAGGCAAAGAGTATTTTGTTTATAAAGATGGAAATCTTCATGTTCGGACCGACCGGAACAATGCTTCCAACATTCTGATGTTTTTCGGAATTAAGTCTTTATAAACACTGCGCTAAAATTTGCTTATTTGAACACAATCAAAAGTTCCGGGAAAGTTTTCCGGAACTTTTCTTTTTATCGGAATACTAACTAAAAATCAGTTGACAACTCTCTTGCTTTCCATATTACAGATCATACTCAACCCTGAAATTCAGTCCTTTATCCTACATTTTCTGGCGTTCACCTGATATTAGTTTTATGCCCGATTAATCAGGAGTAGTTTTGCATCAAAATCAATAATTAAAATAAAATGAAACACTTTACATTAATTTCAGTACTCCTGATTATGTCAATTTTTGCAACTGCACAGGACAATTCAACAGCAGATAATGATCAGATCGGGACAATCTTCGGCAAAAACAAAGAAGCAAAATTGGGCTGGTTTGTCGGCATCGATAACGGATATACACAATTCGGCTCGCGCAATGTTTACCTGAGCGGATTAAATGCCGGGCTTATTATTAACCACAATTTTTCAATTGGATTCTCCGGTTCCGGCTGGACTAACCGTAATTCGATGTATTACAGCCATATAACCGACACTACAGGCGCATACCTCGAAGGTGGTTTTGGCCGTTTTATGTTTGAATATACCCTTTTCCCGAAATCTGCTGTTCACCTGACTTTCCCGCTTATGATTGGCGGCGGCGCTGCCAGCTATATAAATGATATGGACTATTGGGAATGGGATGAGGATGAATGGGATACTTACCATAAAAATCTTGATACGGATGTTTTCTTCTCCGTAGAACCAGGAATCCGCGCCGAAATAAATGTTTTCAAATTTATGCGTTTCAATGCCGGCTTCAGTTACCGTTTTGTAAGCGGACTCGAAATGATCAATACTCCTTCCGATATGATGAATAATTTCACAGCAACTGCCGGATTGAAATTCGGTAAATTCTAAACAGTACAATTCCGGTTTTCAATCATAAAATGCATGTATACAAGCCTAAACCTGGTCGAAAAATGAAAGCTACATTATTTTGCTATTTCCTGTGCATGCTATTGTTAGTGCCTGTTTTGTCCGGCTCGGCTACAACCATAGTAAAGGGCAAAGGAGGTTTACGCAGCGAATTTCGAAAAACAACGCCATTCACTCGTATTGAAAGCCGGATTTGTGCTGATATTCAAATTATTAAAAGCAAAATCAGCAACATCCGGATTTCAGCCCAGGAAAACATCTTACCGCTGATCCTTATCACAGAGCGCGACGGCTTACTTATAATTTCGACGGGGGAGTTCACCGTGTGCTCCGACAGTTCAATCAGAATTACCATTTACATGCCATGTCTTGACGAAATCAGTTTATCGGGAAAAGGAACAATTCGTTCTGAATGCCCGGTTCCGAATATAAATCTGAAAGGCGAAGGCACAATATCTTGCGCCGGACGAATCAGGAATGCATCTGTAGACCTTTCGGGTTCAGGGGAAATAAATCTGGGCGAAATGAAGCTAAAGGATGCCGAAGTGACCATCAAAGGCAACGGAATTGTTACTATAAATGCATCTGAATCGCTTCACGCAATAATTCCTGGCTCCGGGACACTTTATTATACAGGGAATCCGGTTATTACCAGCACTATTTCGGGGAAAGGTGGATTGATTGCGGTTGAATAGTACAAAAGTGAGGCAAAAAGAGCAGGCAAATCTTTAAGAAATTACAATCAATAAATTATGCCTTAATAAAAAAACGAAATGTAAATTGCTGATTTACATTTCGTTATAAATTAATTTGAGCCACTAATGGGACTCGAACCCACGACCTGCTCATTACGAATGAGCTGCTCTACCAACTGAGCTAAAGTGGCATTAAAACAAAGCCTGCCTGTAAATTTCAAGCAGGCTTTTTTAAAGTCGGGATGAGAGGATTCGAACCTCCGGCCTCTTCGTCCCGAACGAAGCACGCTACCAGGCTGCGCTACATCCCGATTTTAAAGAACTTCCATTTTCGAAAGTAGTCTCCCCGACAGGATTCGAACCTGTGACCCATTGATTAAGAGTCAATTGCTCTACCAGCTGAGCTACGGAGAGATTTTTTTTGTTTCACCAACTCTGTTCTTGACTGTGACCCTCCCGACTAAAGTCGGGATGCTCTACCAGCTGAGCTACGGAGAGATTTGAGGGTGCAAAAGTAACATTTTTTCGTTTTTGTTGATAAAAAATTATTTCTTTTATGTGTAATCGCATTTTTGATGAACCCGGCAAGCTTTCTAATTGTTATTTTTGACCTATGGATTCTTCAGGCAATAGCCCTTTTAAATCAGCACTTAAAGTGAACGATGGCATCGAACAGCCACCCTCAGTTAATGAAGGTGCAGCAAAACATTTCAGTAAACCTGGTCGGAAACTTCTTACTCCTGATCAGTATGTCGAAGGCATTCGCTCCGGTAACCGCACTATTCTCAGCCAGGCTATTACACTGATTGAAAGCGCATTGCCTTTGCACCAGGAGCTGGCTCAAAATATTATCAGCAAATGTTTGCCGCTTTCGGGAAATTCAGTCAGGATTGGGATTACAGGCGTTCCCGGGGTGGGTAAAAGTACTTTTATCGAGGCTTTCGGTAAACATCTTACTTCGCAGGGACATAAAATTGCAGTATTGGCTATTGATCCGAGTAGTTCGCGGTCGCGCGGCAGTATACTTGGCGATAAAACCCGCATGGAAGAACTTTCCATTGATCCACATGCGTTCATAAGGCCATCGCCGGCGGCTGGGTCGCTGGGTGGTGTTGCCCGCAAAACCAGGGAAACAATGCTTTTATGCGAAGCTGCAGGTTTTGATACTATTTTAGTGGAAACAGTAGGCGTAGGTCAGAGCGAAATTGCAGTGCATTCCATGGTCGATTTTTTCCTTTTGCTGATGCTTGGCGGAGCCGGTGATGAACTTCAGGGCATTAAACGCGGAATCATGGAAATGGCCGATGCCGTGGTTATTAACAAAGCAGACGGCGACAATCTTAACCGCGTTAATGTGGCTATGGCTGAGCTTCGCAGTGCTTTACACTACTTCCCTCCTACCGAATCGGGCTGGCAACCTGTTTGTGAAGCATGTTCATCCATCACTAAAAACGGAATCCCGAAAGTGGAAGAAATGATTAGCAAATATGTTGAATTCACAAAAGAAAATGGCTATTTCGCTAAACGCCGGCTGCAACAATCGAAGCAGATTATGATGAATGTTATCGATCAGGCATTGCACGATCATTTTTACAATCAGCTTGAAATAAAAAAACTGATGACCAAGGTGGAAACCGAATTGCATAACGAGAAAATAAGCGCTTATGTGGCGGCTCAGTTGTTGCTGGAGAAATATTTTGGAGAGAAGGATTGAAGGGATTAAGGGGATTGAGGAGATTGATGGGATTGATGGGATTGAGGAGATTGAGGAGGCTAGACCAGGGAAATGAATTTCTATTTTAATCAGTTAATAAAGTGTATCCCGAAATATTTATTTTGTCCTCAATATTCTGAAAGTATTTGTCCTATATTTATAGTTTAAAATAACAGGTAAATTATAGTGCCATGATACAATTCGACGCGCTTTTTCAAATTTCATACGGTCTGTATATCGTAAGTTCAGGTAATAAAGCCAAGGGTAACGGTTACATTTCCAATACAGTGTTCCAGGTTACAGCCGAACCGCCGCAATTCGCAGCCAGTTGCAATAAAGATAATTACACTGCTGAATTTATTACCGAATCAGGCGCTTTTGCTGTCTCGGTACTTCATAATGATACTGATCCTGATATTATCGGGCGCTTTGGGTATAAATGCGGACGGGATTTTGATAAGCTCGAAGGCATGAAAGTGAAATACGGCGAAACCGGCGTTCCTATTGTTATGAACGATTGCATCGCATTCCTCGAATTTAAAGTGGTTCAAACAATTGATGCTGGCACTCACCTCATTTTCATTGGCGAACTAATTCAGGCTGAGGTGGTTGATGATACCAGGGAAGCCATTACTTACCTGCATTACCGAAAGGTACGCAAAGGAATGTCACCTAAAAATGCGCCAACATATATTGATAAAACAAAGATTGAAGCCAAAACTATTTCAGGTGGACTGAAGAAATTCGAATGCACAGCCTGTGGCTATATTTACGATGAAGCAGAGCATGAAATCAGGTTTGCCGATTTGCCCGAAGATTGGATTTGCCCGGTATGCGCCTCCGAAAAGTCTGATTTTATCGAAATAGAATAAAATCAAACATTCTCTTAAACCATCCGAAACACTATCACGGCTATAAAGGCTTTTCTCCTGTTAGTTCACTGACAACTTTACGTTTTTTCCGGCTTTTATCAGGCCAGATCAGCGATGCGGCTATGCTTAAGCTTAATATTGATATAATTACTATCAAAGAATGTACAGTTGTAAATCCAAGGTCGTGAAGCTGAACATGAAGCAACATTTTGAATCCGATAAACGAAAGCAGAAAAGCTAAACCATGTTTCAGGAACCTGAACATACCTATAACGTGTGCTACTACAAAAAACAAGGACCGTAATCCCATAATAGCGAATATGTTGGAGAAAAATACAATATATGGGTCTTGCGTTATCGAGAAAATGGCTGGTACAGAATCCACTGCAAAAATAACATCGGTAAATTCGATTACCAATAACACTAAAAACAAAGGTGTAAAATATAAACGGTTGTTGTCGTGCTTGTTGCGGAACCAGAAATGCTGACGAAAATAGGTAGGGTGGACCGGGAAATACCTTGATACAAACTTAACAACCGGGTGGTGAGCCGGATCTACTTTATCTTCTTTATTCCTTTCGAGAAACATTTTAATCCCTGTAAATACAAGGAAAGCGCCGAAAATATATAAAATCCAGTCGAAACGCTGAATTAATGCTGCGCTGAGAAAGATAAAGATAAACCTCATAATTACCGCACCAATAATACCCCACATCAGTACGCGTTTGTAATACATCTGTTGCACCCCGAACGACATGAAAACCAGTATCATAACAAATACATTATCAACGGAAAGCATGTATTCGATCAGGTAACCGGTGATGTATTCGAGGGCCAGGTTTTTACGGTAAATCTCAATTGCCTGGTTTACATCGGTTACCCCCAGTATATTATAGGTATGTTTGTAGGTATCAATCCGGTACTGAACATCTTCTATCGTTTTCACGCCATGAAGGCGATCGCCGAAATAAAGCAGAAGAAAATAAAATCCTATTGCAAAACTTACCCAAACCAGGGTCCAGATAAAAGCCTCACGGAATTTGACTTCGTGGCTTTTCTTATCAAAAATCCCGAGGTCAAGGGCCAGGATGGCAGCAATAAAAAGAAGAAATCCCGCAAAAATGAGGTGTTCAGAGGCAATCATAGAAAACAATATGAGTTTATGGTACTTTAGAAGCGTTCAAAATTACGCATTTCGATTGAAATGCCTTCAAATATTTTGTTGCGTAACATTTAAAGTTGCTACTTTTGCCGCACTTTTTGCTAACAAACCAGTATGAAAAACCCTTTTGCCAACAGCCTTACCGAAATGAACCCGAGCTCACTGGTTCAATATCTGAACAAACCGAGCGACGAGTTTACAAAAGCTGATTTGATACGATATATTGATGATCATAATATTTCAATGATCAATTTCCGCTACACCGGCGGCGATGGCCGTTTGAAAACGCTCAATTTCGTGATAAACAGCCGCGAACATCTCGATAATATTCTTACTACCGGCGAGCGCGTTGATGGTTCAAGTCTTTTCCCTTTTATCGGGGCCAGTTCGAGCGATTTGTATGTAATTCCGCGTTACAAAACAGCGTTTGTTAATCCTTTCTCCGAAATACCTACACTGGATATACTTTGTTCGTATTACGATAAGGATGGAAATCCACTCGAAAGTTCGCCTGAGTACATTCTGCGTAAAGCACATAAAGCACTGAAAGACAGTACGGGTTTGTCATTCGAAGTAATGGGCGAACTGGAATATTATGTAATTAGTCCTGAAGAAAAATTATTTCAGGCTGCTGACCAGAAAGGGTATCACGAATCGTTCCCGTTTGCCAAATGGGAAGCATTGCGCGCTGAGGCCATGTTTGCAATTGCCCAGACAGGCGGTAAAATAAAATACGGTCATTCCGAAGTAGGGAATTTTAAATTCGACGGAATGGAGTACGAGCAAAACGAAATCGAATTTCTGCCTGTAAACCTCGAAGATGCTGCCGATCAATTGGTTATAGCTAAATGGATACTTCGTACATTGGCATTTAAATACGGTGTTTCAATAACTTTTGCCCCGAAAATTACCGTTGGAAAAGCCGGCAGCGGAATGCATATTCACACCCGGCTGATGAAAGACGGCGACAACGCCATGGTTGAAAACGGGAAATTAAGCGATACCGCCCGCAAAGCCATTGCAGGTTACCTCGACCTTGCCCCTTCGCTTACCGCTTTCGGTAATACAAACCCAACTTCCTATTTCAGACTTGTTCCTCACCAGGAAGCGCCGACCAACATTTGCTGGGGCGACCGAAACCGCTCGGTTTTAGTTCGCGTACCTCTCGGATGGTCAGGAACCAACAACATGATTTTTCATGCCAATCCGCAGGAACCTGTTGAACCTAAAGATTTTACAAACAAGCAAACGGTTGAATTCCGCTGCCCGGATGGCTCAGCTGATGTATACCTTTTGCTTGCCGGCTTAACTGTTGCAGCCCGTCATGGACTGGAAATGAACAACGCCCTTGAGTATGCTAAAAACACTTATGTGGATGTGAATATTTTTGATGATGAGCATAAAGAGCAAACGGCTAAACTCGGACAGCTTCCCGTTTCGTGCTGGGATTCAGCAGATAAACTGCTTGAACAAGGCGATATTTACATGAAATACAATGTTTTCCCTAAATCGGTTATTGAAGGATTTGCAGGTAAACTGAAAAAATACGAAGACCAGAACCTCCGCCAGGAACTCGAAAACAACAAAGAAAAACTGATGGAAATTGTGGAGCAGTATTTTCATTGTGGGTAATACAACACGTTGAAAAATTCAGATTGAGCCGGAAATTCCGGCTTTTTTCGTTTCAGGAGTATTTCGGGAAAATAGAAGGTCCCGGATGCTTCAAATTATTCATTCCGTAAATTCTTTTTAGCCATTAACAGTCGAAATTATGCCATTATGGCGCACGAAATTTACTACACCAGCCATTATGTCGCGTTTCTGGTGTAAATTTATAAGGTTTTAGTGTTGGCACAGAAGTTGAATTTTAGAACTCAAATTCAAAAAGTTTAACTTAAAAATTAAAAGGAGAATATACCATGAACCACTTACGATTTGCATTCCGCCCGTTTTTACCATCAATGATGAACGAAGTATTCGAGCGTCAGGCAACTGAAACTGAAGCAACCTACAAACCAGCAGCCAATGTTCGCGAGGACGAAAATTCCTATAAAATAGAACTTGCACTGCCCGGATTTTCGAAAGAGGAAATCACGATAAAATTTGAGGAAGAAGTTCTTACCATCACAGCAGGCCGTCAGCCTAAAGAAGACGAACAGGGGCCAAAATACACCTGGAATGAATTTGGCTACAAGAGCAAATACGAACGCTCATTCCAGCTTCCCGAAACTGTAAATGCTGATGCCATCAGCGCTGCTTTCGAAAATGGAATTTTGCTGGTAACATTGCCAAAGAAAGAAGTAAAACCTATTGCCATCAAGCAGATTTCGATAGCATAAGCAAACAAACCATCTGACTTTAAAAAAAGAGCAGCCAAAACGGTTGCTCTTTTTTCTATTAAATAGGAACGGATTTCATGTTTCAGGTAACATTCATTGTTTATTCGCACCTTTGCAAAACAGAATAACTTTCAGTTATCACGAATAACCGAAGCCACCCAATCACCAAAAACTGATCCCTAATCCCTCTCTTTTGCATGGAACGACATAATTTCAGGGCTCACCTTTCCATGCTGGCAGCAACTGTCCTTTTTGGCGCTAATTACTGGATTGCCAAAGGATTGATGCCTAACCACCTGTTGCCGATGCAGATAATTTTTCTGCGTGTTTCGGGCACTTTACTTATAGCATGGATCATTCAACTGAGTATTAAGGAGCTTCGGGTTCTAAAAATTGATCGTGCCGATTTTCCACGACTGATTCTGAGCAGTGTTTTGGGTGTTGCCATCAACCAGATGATGTTTTTCTCCGGGCTAAATAATACAACACCTGTTGACGCAGCTATTATCAATTCGGCTAACCCCATAATGGTGCTTGTGTTTGCGGCCTGGATGCTTAAAGAAAAAATCGCGGCTTCGAGGCTGGCCGGCATATTACTCGGAGCTTCAGGGGCTTTGATGCTTATTTTGCTGGGAAACCCTATTTCGTTGGGCGGCGGATATTTAAAAGGCAATTTATTTATTCTTGCAAATACAGCAGCCTGGAGCTTATACCTTGTTATTGCTAAGCCACTTATGGTGAAATACAATCCGTTTGTACTGATGCGTTATATTTTTCTTATCGGATTTATTGGCGTATTTCCTTTCACCATAAACCAGGCGATGAAAATCGATTTCAGCTCATTTGATACGCGCACCTGGTTATCAATCCTCTATATAATTATCGGCACTACTTTTATGGCATATTTCTTTATAACCTTTTCGCTCAAGCGGTTATCATCGTCAGTAGTGGCGTATTACACTTATTTACAACCTGTTCTGGTAGCGCTTATCGGCATAGTTCTGTTTTCCGAATTAATTTCGTGGGTAAAAATAGTGAGTGCATTATTTGTATTTGCAGGGATATATTTTGTAACGAAGAAAAGCACAAAGTAAAGGTCGGAAGACGGAAGTCAGAAGACCGAAGTTCCCTTAATTTAATATTGCAGTATTTTGACAACGAACATGTAAGGCAAAATTAATGGTTAGCAAATCTGCTATTTGTAAGGAGATAAATATTTTTATGAGGAAGCTTCCGACTTCGGTCTTCTGACTTCCGACAAATCATTTTATCCACTAAAATTTCATTGGAGCCAAAAACTAAAACATATGCCTGAACGGCAGCAACAACCAACCCAATACTTTTTCGATCCTTGGCCGGCGTAACCAACTCACATGGTCAAATGGCAGACAATTCTCCATTGTTTCGTTAACATGACGTGTAATTTCTTCAACAATGCCCTTGTGCGTACCAAACAGCATTACTTCGTGCTGATACCTGAAACTGCGGTAATCGATATTGGGTGAGCCAATGCCGAAAGTCTCGCCATCAATTAATAACAGCTTGGCATGCAAATTATTAAGTGTATAAAAAATAAGACTGATATTATTTGAATAATAAAAACCATAATATTTGCTGCTGAGCAGATCAATTGAACGTACATCGGAATGCCTGGGCAGTATAATTTTTACGCTCACGCCCCGTTTCGCAGCATCAGCTAATGATTTACGCATTTTATACCCGGGAAGAAAATATGGAGTTTCGATAATTATTTCCCTTTTTGCTTTATGGATCAGCCGCTCTAATTTAGTTTTTACACGCTGACGGTATATGGAAGGCATATCTTCAACAAGCTCAAACTGATCGATAAACTTCGACTTTTTATATGTGAATTTATTAAAAATATATTTGCTGTAAATCTTATAACTTTCGAGAAATGAACGCTTAAACATCAGTGTAATTCCTCCGGTGAGCCTGATAACCGATTCGCGCCAATTAAGTGAATACCCTGTAATATTGGCTGACCCTATGTAACTGATCTGATCGTCGATAAGTAAAAACTTGCGGTGATTACGCCGGTGGTTTTTTGTAAAAAAATCGAAAGTGTAAAGAATCTTTCTGAAAAACCTTACTTCGCCGCCTTGCTTTATCAGTTCACTGAAAAAATCTTCTTTGTACGAAACGCCCCACGAATCGAGCAATAATTTTACCTGAACGCCTCTTTCGGCAGCTTTGGTAATCGCTTCACGAAACTGCAGTCCAACTTCATCGTTGCCAAACTTATACATTTCGAGATAAATATAATGCTCCGCCTTTTCAATATCGCGCAGCATAGCCTCATAAAACCTTGGTGGCTCGCTGTATAAACGATGGCTTGTAAGGGTGGCTGCAGGTCGCGTCATGGCTTGCTGAAATTTGGCAAGTCAAATGTAAGGCTTTTATTGTAATATCCATATCCTACCCCAAATGGTCATCGTTGGCTTCAACTGACAAACATCGTATCTTTGCTCATTCAAAAAAGAGTGTTATGATACGATCAATGACAGGATTCGGTAAAGCAACTGCTAACCCGGGCGGACGAACAGTAAATGTAGAAATACGCACGCTGAACAGCAAGCAACTGGATGTAAATACCCGAATTCCATTACTTTACCGCGATAAAGAAGCTGAAATACGCGCTGAAATAAGTCGTGTGCTCGAACGTGGTAAAATCGATTTCATGATTACGATGGACAGCGATGCCGATACAGGCGAATTTACAATCAACCGTCCGCTCGCACGCAGAATCCATTCTGAAATCACCCAACTTGCCAATGAATTGGGCGAAACTGCCGGAACCGACGTTATTTCAACCATCCTCCGAATTCCGGATGTACTTAAAGCAGGCCGCGAAGTACCTGATGAATCGGAATGGAATATGGTGAAAACAGCTATAACCGAAGCAATTGCTCAAACCGATGCTTTCCGTACTGCCGAAGGCGAATTATTAGGTAAAGATATGAGTTCACGCGTTCAGATTATACTTGATCATCTGCTCAAAGTTGAACCCCTCGAAAGTGCTCGTATCGGTAATCTCCGCGAACGTTTCCAACGCAACCAGGACGAGTTTCTCGAAAAAACCACCAAAGTCGAAAAGTTCGATGAAAACCGCTTTGAACAGGAAATTTTCTGGTACCTCGAAAAACTTGATATCACCGAAGAGAAACTTCGCCTGCGCAAACATTGCGATTATTTTTTCAACACACTTCTTTCGAGCGAAAGCAACGGGCGTAAACTGGGTTTCATCACGCAGGAAATCGGCCGCGAAATAAATACCCTCGGATCAAAAGCTTACGATGCTGAAATACAAATGATTGTGGTGCAAATGAAGGACGAACTTGAGAAAATTAAAGAGCAGTTGGGGAATGTGTTGTAAGTTTCTTGTTTCACGTTTCACGTTTCAAGGTAGTTTCCCTGAATTGATATTGATACCAGTTAAAGTATAGTCCAAAAATTGATTACGATTCTGCCATGTCGAAAATGATCATAATTTCTGCTCCTTCGGGTGCCGGAAAAACCACCATTGTAAAACACCTTCTTAAGCAATTTCCACAGCTTGGATTTTCGGTATCGGCCACCAGCCGTGCGATCCGCGAAGGCGAACTCAACGGAAGAGAGTATTATTTTATGTCGGACGAAGATTTCCGGCTCATGATCAAAAACAATAAATTGCTCGAATGGCAGGAAGTGTATCCAGGCAGCTATTACGGAACGCAGGTTTCGGAAGTTGAACGCATTGCCGCAAACGGACAATACCCTGTTTTTGATGTGGATGTAGTTGGAGGACTGAATATTAAAAAAATGTATGGCGATAATGCGCTTGCTGTTTTCATAAGGCCGCCATCATTCGAAATTCTCGAATCACGGCTTAGGTCACGGGCTACAGATAGCGAAGAAAGTCTTCAGAAACGGCTGAGCAAAGTAAAAGAGGAACTATCTTATGAATATGATTTCGATCAGGTTATTGTAAACGATAAACTTGAGGATGCTTTGAAACACGCAGAAATGCTTGTTAAATGTTTCCTCGGATTAGCTGAATAAACAAATCGGTAATGAAAAAGACAGGCCTTTTATTCGGATCATTCAACCCTATTCACATCGGGCATCTTATGATTGCAAGCTATATGTACGAGTTTTCGGATCTCGACGAATTATGGTTTGTGGTTTCTCCGCTCAACCCGTTGAAAGAGCAGAAATCATTGCTCGCCGACCATCATCGTCTCGAAATGGTAAACCTCGCTATTGAGGACGATAAGCGTTTCAGATCATGTAATATTGAATTCAAGCTGCCAAAACCATCTTATACCATCCATACTCTCACGTATTTACAGGACAAATACCCTGAACGTGAGTTTGTAATTATTTCGGGTACCGATATTTTTCCTACTTTTCATAAATGGAAAAACTGGGAACAATTACTTGAGTTTTATTCATTTTATGTTTATCCGCGCCCCGGATCGCAAGATCATGAACTCACAAGACATCCGTCAGTAAAGGTATTCAATGCCCCAATGGTCGAAATATCAGCCAGTTTTATTCGTGAAGCTATACGCGGCGGGAAAAATATGTCGTATTACCTTCCTGAAAAAACATTCAGATACGTACAGGAAATGCATTTTTACGAAAAATAATCCTCCTTTTATTATTTTTAAGCTGACTAAATTTCAACTCACAAGTTTCCCGCGATAAACTAAGACTTCGGATTTGAAAATAAGAACCAATTTTAACAGTCTATTATCACTAAAGTCCAAACATAAATATTTATAATCTGTTTCATTATTAATACTATTTTTGCCCGTTTTACATTTCATCTTTCGCTCAGCTAAAGATTAGCGGGAGAAACCATAAAAACTTTTTTGTATGAAAATCAGAAGTCTACTTCTCTCAATGCTATTTTGCACAGGCGTTGTGCAACTTACCGCACAAAATATTCCTGTAACTCCCTCTGAGTCAGGAACTGGCGTATTTCTTGGCGAAACTAAACCTCTCCGTGATATTCCTGAACTCACGGCAGCTGAGTTACAGATTTTACAACAAAAAGCTGAAACAAGGCAGTTTAATAAAAAACTCAGGTACCGCGAATATCCGTTTGCCGACATCGCTTTACCCAAAGGCCCTGATGCTGTATGGCAAAAAACAATGGGACAAACTGCCACCACAAAAGCTCCTGTTGTAAATTTTGAAGGTCAGACTTCGCCTTATTTCCCTCCCGATTGTAACGGAACTTCAGGTCCAAACCATTTTATGCAAACGGTAAATACTACCTATGCCATTTATGACAAATCAGGCACAAAATTAGCCGGGCCTACCAATATGAATCAATTGTTCAGCGGTGTTCCCGGGGCTAACTGTAATGATGGCGACCCTATAATTCTTTATGATGAGCAGGCTGACCGCTGGGTAGCCACTGAATTTTCACTCTGTGGTTCAAACGACCTTATGCTGATGGCAGTATCAACAACCAACGATCCTACAGGAACCTGGTATGCATATTCCTTCGATGTACAGGGAATGCCCGATTATCCAAAATTCAGCGTGTGGCAGGATGGTTATTATATGGGCGATAACAATAGCTCCAGCAATGACATTTATGTTTTTGAACGTTCGCAAATGCTTTTAGGTGCTACAAACCCAAAGTTTGTCGGATTTAATAATAACTGGCGTCCAGGTTCAGTTGATGGTTTTATGTGTGTACCACCGATTGACAATGACGGCGCTTTTGCCCCGGCAGGGTCACCAGGATTATTTATTGCTTTAAGCGATGATGCCTTTAACAGCGGTCCCGACCAGCTATGGATTTACGAATTGGATGTAGACTGGGCAAATACTGCTGCTTCAACTTTTAACCGTGTTCAGCAATTGAACGTATCGCCTTTCGATAGTAATTTCGGAAACAACTGGACAAACATCAAGCAACCCGGCACCAGCCAGGAACTGGATGCCATTCCACAGGTTATAATGAACGTACCTCAATACCGGAATTTTGGAACCTATCAAACCATAGTTTGCTGTCATACGGTGGATGTTGATGCCACTGACCATGCCGGAGTACGCTGGTACGAATTGCGCAAAACACCCCCTGCAACCACATGGGAAATACGCCAGCAAGGAACGTATGCGCCTGATATCCATTCGCGTTGGATGGGAAGTATTGTACTGAACGGAAATAACGAACTTGGATTGGGATATTCCATTTCCAGTTCAACTGAATATCCGGGAATCCGGTTTTGCGGCCAGACAGCATCAGAATATAACGCTGCCTCAGGAATCCTCGATTTCCCTGAAGATATTATCCATACAGGTACATCTTCACAAACCGGCGCTGAACGATGGGGCGATTACGCTCAAATATCAGTTGATCCAGCTGATGATGGTACTTTCTGGTTTACAACCCAATATGCCAGCGGCGGAAGCAGAAAAACAAAAATTGCATCCTTCCAGGTTGGCCCTGTTCCGCCAACAGCTGATTTTACTGCAAACAATACCCTCCCCTGCCTGAATAATACAACAGTATTATTTACAAGCCAGACAACCGGAAATCCTACAACTTACGAGTGGACATTCGCACCGGCTACTGTAACATTCACGGATGGAACCAGCAGTTCCTCAGTTAATCCGAAAGTTATTTTTAATGCATATGGAGCTTATACCGTATCGTTAACCGTTACCAGCGACGGCGGAAGCAAAACAACCACCAAACCTGATTATATCCATGTAAATGAAGCTAATGCAAACTTTGCAGCTAATGCAACCACGGTTGTTGTTGACAATGATATCACTTTCGGTGATGCTTCTACCTGCGGCGCAACTTCATGGTTATGGGATTTTGGTGCTGACGCCACACCTGCAACAGCAACAACACAAGGCCCTCATACTGTATCGTACAGTACCACCGGGCTGAAAACAGTTCAGTTAACTGTAAACGGAAATTCAACCGAAACAAAAACCGATTATGTAAATGTGATCGAATCGTCAATAAACATGGTATCTGCAACCATTGCAGCCTGTAACGGAACATTTTTCGATCCGGGTGGACCATCAGCCAATTATGGAAACAACCTCGACTATTCAACCTTGTTTAAACCAGGGATAGCAGGCAGTAAATTGCAATTTGTCTTTACCAGTTTCACGCTCGAAACAATGACAGGTTGTTCCAAGGACTATTTAAAAATTTACGATGGATCCAGCATATTTTCGCCATTGATCGGAACTTATTGCGGAACAAGTTCGCCAGGTACTATTACAGCTTCCAATGCTGAAGGCGCTTTACTTTTTGTTTTCCACAGCAATGCTACTGTAAACCTTGCGGGATGGTCAGCCGACATCAGTTGTACGGCCCTACCGGCAGGAAATCCTGCTTCGTTAACAGCCACGCCAGCTAGTAGTTCGCAAATTAACCTGGACTGGACAAAAAATGCGGAAAATAATGATGTGATGGTTGCCTGGTCGCCCGACGGAATTTTTGGTATTCCGGCTACGGGTGAAGTTTATGCAGCAGGTGAAGTTATTACCGGAGGAGGCACTGTGCTTTCATCAGGAAATGTTACATCCTTTGAGCATACCGGGCTTACCTCTTCAACCGTATATTACTACAAAGCATTCTCCTATACCGCTGATAATTTGTATTCTGTTGGATTACCCGCTTCTGCCGCTACATTGCTCGAACCAACCCTTGCGGTTGACCCTTTGACAATCAACGTTCCAGCTCAGGCGGGGAATACCCCAGTTATGATTTATTCAAATACGGAATGGAGTATTGCTTCCAACCAGACCTGGTGTACACTGCCTGTTTCGGGCACAGGAAATACAGCGGTAATGATTGATTACGCTGAAAATCCAATGGCCAGCTCAAGAGTCGCCAATATCATTGTTACCGTTCAGGGCCTACCTTCTATTACGGTAACACTTATTCAGGCTGCTGCTTTACCAACTTTGGCAGTAACTCCACCCAACCAGAATGTTGCTGATCCTTCGGGTGTAACCGAATTTACGGTTACTTCAAATGCTGACTGGGCTGTTAGCAGCGATCAAACATGGTGCACAGTAAATACTCCGGGAACAGGCAACGGCACTATTCAGGCTAATTTTGAACTAAATCCTACAGTAAACACAAGGGTTGCCAATATTTCGGTTAATGTTAACGGATTGTCGACTATTGTTGTAACCGTTACCCAGGCCGGTGCGGCTCCAATGCTTGCTATTACTCCTTCTTTAGTGAGTGTAAATGCATATGCTTCGTCAGTTGATTTAACAGTTACATCCAATACCAACTGGACAGCAACTGCCGATTCAGCTTGGTGTATTGTAACGCCCTCAGGTTCTGGAAATGGAGTTATCACAGCGTCATATCCTTTCAACCCTTCAGGAAAAGTGCGTAGCTCAAAAATTTCTGTTACGGCGGAAGGTGTCAGCACTCAAATAGCTACATTGACTCAGGGACACGAAACAGCTTCGGTACCGGAATACGGATCGAAAGGATTTATGATTTACCCAAATCCGGCAAAAGGCATTTTCAGTATTGTTGTGGATAAATCAAAATATCCTGTAATGCAGGTTTCCATAACTGATGCAAACGGAGCAACAGTAACAAGCCGCAATTGCAAGGGCGAATCGGAATACCAGTTCGACCTGAGTGATTCACCGCAAGGCACCTATTTTGTAAAAATTAAAACTGACTCTGAATCAACAGTAACCAAATTGGTGATTACCAGGTAGATTTATATTTTAAAAAGAGAAGGATCAGATCAAAACCACGGTTAAGTGTGGAATTGATCTGATCCTTTTAATTTTATAATGTTGATATTTTATTTCATTCGGCTTTTTAGTGTTAACATAGCAATGTCCAGAACTTACACTTCGTAACATTTTAATGCAAAATGCCTTAATGCCTGCAGCGTTTTTCGCGGCGCTTCGATATATCCCATGTGCCCGACATCTTCGAGCAGCAACACTTCGCTGTGCGATGGTATTACAGCCTGGGCCATCAATTGGTTATATGGCATTCGGCTGTCCTGTTTCCCGATGATAAACAGAACCGGGATTTCCGATAACAAGAGATATTGCAACTGGCTTTCGCGATCGCGCATACCTGCGAGGGCAGCAATAATTGCTTCGGGTGTCATTAAAGCAGCCTGTTCCTGAAGTTTTTCAATATCGGCTGCATACTCTGCCACATGCCTCTGATCAAACAAATCAGGGATAAACTGACGGATAAATCCGCCCTTGTTTTGTTTTACGATATTTATGGTGCGGCGGCGGTTTTCTTTGGCTTCATCCGTATCGGCATTGGCATGTGAATGAAAAAGGACCAGGCCTTTTAACAGATTCTCGTGATCGGCAGCAAATTGCAACGCCACATATCCACCCATGGAATGTCCGGCAATAACAGCGTGTCTGATATTTTCAGCATTCAGCACTTCCTTTACAACATCGGCCATCAGTTGCATAGTATGGTTTTCGGCAATTGAACCGCTTTCACCATGTCCGGGTAAATCTATTGCAACTACCGTAAATTCTTTCTGAAGCATTTGCAATATATTATTCCATATCATCCTCGATTCGAGGAAACCATGAAGTAGAATCACTGCCGGACCGTTTCCGGTTACCTGATAAACTATATTTTGATCCTCAAACTGGAGTGTCTTTTTCATTGTATCTATTTTTTAATTAAAAAAGGAGAGATTGCAAAGATACAACCTCTCCCTTTTATTGTTGAAAATTTAGTGTTTTATGAAATCCTGTCCGCCATAGTGGCTTCAACTTCGGCTACTGTTTTAGGAATTGGTTTGCCTAATACGCGATGACCGTCGTTAGTTACCAGAATATCATCCTCAATCCTGATACCACCAAAAGCGCGGTATTCTTCAATTTTATCATAATTAAGGAATTCCTGGTATTTCTTTTCGGCTTTCCACATATCGATCAGTTCGGGAATGAAATAAATACCCGGTTCGTTGGTGAGTACAAAACCTGGCTGCAGGCGACGTCCCAAACGTAGGTAAGCCGTTCCGAACTGTTTGCTGGGCTGAATTTCATTATCATAACCCACATGGATTTGTCCAAGGCCTTCCATATCATGCACATCCATGCCGAGCATATGGCCAAGCCCGTGCGGGAAAAACAGAGCATGAGCCCCGGCAGCAACAGCTTCTTTAACATCACCTTTCATCAGCCCTAAATCTTTTAGTCCTGAAGCTATGGTTTCGGCAGCAACCATATGGCAATCGCGGTATAAAACGCCGGGATTGGTAGCAGCTATCGAATTGAGGTTAGCGTTGAGGACAATTTCGTAAATTTCCCTTTGTTTCTGGTTGAATTTGCCTCCAACAGGCACAGTACGCGTAATATCGCTGGCGTAATTGAGGCTGGTTTCGGCACCGGCATCCATTACAAGCATGCGTCCTTCGCTGAGTATATTTTCGTGGTGGTGATTATGCAGAATCTGTCCGTTTACACTTAAAATTATCGGGAACGAAACCGGCCTGCCCTGTGCGATTGAAATCCCTTCCATTGCACCAACAATTTCCTGCTCTTTACGTCCGGGGTATGCCATCCGCATTCCGGTTGTGAACATATTCCATGCTATGCCAACGGCTTTTTCGATTTCAGTAATTTCGAGATCTGATTTTATTGAACGGAGTTTTACAATGCCCTGGATAAGCGGTAGTGAAACATAATCACTGATACGTAAAGGATTGAGGCCAAGCAAACCACTAATCTGCATGGTAGTTTCGGCACGGTATGTAGGAGCAAAATGAACCGGGCGCCTTTTCCGAATAGCATTATTTATAAAATCAGCAAGATCGCTGAGGGGAGCCGTGTTTTTCACACCGGCTTTTAGAGCGAGATCAACAACCTTAGGCTGGGGACCCATCCAAATGATATCATCGATTTCGAAGTCGTTACCGAAAATATAATCAATATCGTTATCTATATCAATTATCCCTGCAAAATCAGGATTTTCGAGACCGAAGAAATAAGAGAAATTACTGTCCTGCCTGAATGAATATGTATTCGCAACATAATTATAGGCAGCTTCGGAATTACCTGGGAACAAAATAATTCCTGATGGTATAAGTTGGCGTAAAGCGTTACGTCTTTCGGTATAAATTTCAGGATTGAACATGGCTGAATAAGGATTGAAAATTAGAATGATGGTTTATCTGAGTGCAAATATATGGTTTTGGCTTATCGGTTATACATCAATCCTTATCGCGAATGTGAAAATATTGACTAAATTTGTGAATCCAAAATCTACCTGAAATGAAAAAGATTTTTTTACTTCTCGGAATATTCTTCGCTTTGTCAGTGGTTGTAGTAGCCCAATCGGCTGAAGAATGGAACAAAAAAGGCGTTGACCATGCTAAAAAATTCGAATATTCGAAAGCATACGAATGTTTTACAAAAGCCATTGAACTGAAAGCTGATTTTGCTGAAGCATTTTATAACCGGGCAACAGTATGGTTTGAACTGCCTTCAACTGCATTTCCGGATACCGATGGGTGCAACGACCTGAAAAAAGCCAAAACCCTGGGGTTTAAGGTGAAGGATGACGTAATGAAAAAGTTTGGTTGTATTTAAAGAGTTAAAGGGTTTCAGGTTTCTTGTTTCAGGTTTCAACCATCCTATGATTTGCGAGGACGTGAAATAATTATACTTTTTTGAGGTTTCCCAAAACTGATTTTCACGAAATCAATATTCATTAAAGCTCAACCCTAACCCCTAAATCCCAAATCCTAACTCCCCATTAACAATTCAATCTCGTCAGGCTCAATAGGAATATGAGCCATCAGGTTTACCGGCTCTTCAGCAACCAGGATATCATTTTCCAGGCGAATTCCTATTCCTTCTTCAGGAATATAAATAGCAGGTTCGCAAGTCATTACCATACCTGTTTCGAAAACAACTTGCCGCGATCCCACATCATGAACATCCAGACCCAGGAAATGGCCTGTTCCGTGCATATAATATTTAAAGAATGCCGGTGAACCCGTCTCATGCTCCCTTATTTCTTTTTCAGTTATCAAACCAAGTCCAAGGAGTTCTTTTTCCATTATTTTGCATACTTCTCCATGCCACTTTTCGTTTGTAGTTCCTGGTTTTAACATGGTGGTCGCGGCTTTTAGCACTCTTAATACAGCCTCATAAACCTGCCTTTGCCGTGGGCTAAATTTGCCGTTAACAGGAATTGTCCTCGTCATATCTGCTGCATAATTGCCATATTCGGCGCCAACATCCATAAGCAAGAGATCGCCGTCATTACAAGTATTATAATTTGTATTGTAATGCAGGATACACGCATTTGCCCCTGATGCAATAATAGGCGGATACGCGTGGCCGTTGCTGCCTTTGCGGATAAACTCGTGGGTATATTCGGCTTCAACTTCATATTCTTTCAATCCTGGTTTTACAAATTTGAGTACACGCCTGAAACCATCGTTGGTAATATCGCAGGCATTCTGAATCTGAACCAGTTCTTCAGGTTCTTTAAGCATTCGCATTTCAGTAACAAGTGGAGCAAGTCGTTCGTAGGTATGCAAGGGGAAGTCGGCCCTCATCTTAGCTGCAAATCGCTGATCGATAACCGGGACATCGGTCAAAAACTTTGGATATTCGTTCTGATTCAGATAAACAAACTGCACCCTCGACATAAGATCACGGAGTGTAATTTCGAAATCGTCGAGCCATTTTACATTCCGGATTCCTGAAACTTCACTAACTTCTTCCAATGTATATTTGTGACCATTCCATATCACCATCAGATCATTTGTTTTAACCGTAAAGAGCATTTCGCGCATACTTTCGACCGGATGACCGGGACATAAAGTTAGAATGCATTTCTCCTGATCAAGACCTGTGAGGTAAAACATATCCGAATTTTGCCGGAATACAAAAGTCTGATCGCCCGAGCGCGGCATTTCATCATTTGAATTTACTATTGCGAGCGAACCGGGTTTCAACTTTGAAATAAGTTTCTCCCTGTTGCGAATGTACATTCCCCTGTTTATTGGCCGATAGCGCATAATACTGTATTTTAATGAGTTAGAAGAATCCAGATGCATTCTCCAAAAAAAAGATAAATTTTCTGTCCTGCGAATCGAAAACAAATACTATTGTTTCTATATTTGTTCCTCACGCAGGCAACCAAAAGTATGAATTATTTTTTATGCCAGTTCAAGTGCTGCCTGTAAATATATCAAATCATAAATCGTATGGGCAATAAATTATTAGTTTACTCCTCGATCACCAAAAAAGTTGTGATGGCTCTTGCAGGCCTTTTTTTAATCACTTTTCTGTTGGTCCACCTGGGCATCAATCTCCTTTTAATGTGCAACGACGATGGAGCTGCTTTTATGGTAGCGGTTGAATTTATGGGAACAAACCCGTTAATTAAAGTTATGGAGATATTCCTGATGGGTGGTTTCGCGCTGCATATCATCCTGGGAGTTATCATTCAGATACAGAACTGGATGGCCCGGCCTGTCCGCTATAAAGTAGAAGGATATTCGCATCTTTCATTTTTCTCGAAATATATGATTCATACAGGAGCGATCATTTTCGTTTTCCTGTGTATTCATTTTTTTAATTTTTACTTTGTAAAACTGGGTTTGGTGAATCCGCCTGCAGGAGTTGACCAGCACGATTTTTACCAGATGGCAACCTTACTTTTCGCTGATAAGTTTTATGCTATTTTGTATGTTATACTTATGGTATTCCTGGGTTTTCACCTGCACCACGCGTTTCAGTCGGCATTTCAAACAATGGGCCTCAATCACACCAAATATACCCCGGTAATAAAAACTTTAGGTACTATTTACGCCATAGTTGTTCCGCTTGGTTTCGCGAGTATCCCCTTGTTCTTCATGTTTATTAAGTAACAGGCACTTAAAATGGCTGATTGTCAGCTTTTAAAAGCATAATTTGTATGACAAATCTCAATTCAAAAATACCACAGGGACCGGTTGCTACCAAATGGAGCAATTATAAAGATCATATTGCCCTGGTGAACCCTGCAAATAAAAGGAAGCTCGATATTATAGTTGTCGGAACCGGGCTTGCCGGAGCTTCAGCAGCAGCTTCGTTAGGTGCTCTTGGTTTCAAAGTTAAAGCATTCTGTTACCAGGATAGCTCCCGCCGCGCGCATAGTATAGCAGCCCAGGGAGGTATAAATGCATCAAAAAACTATCAGAATGACGGCGACAGTGTTTACCGTTTATTTTACGATACTATAAAAGGAGGCGATTATCGTGCCCGCGAAGGCAATGTTTACCGCCTTGCCGAAGTGAGTGGAAATATAATCGATCAAAGCGTAGCGCTGGGAGTTCCGTTTGCCCGCGAATATGGCGGAATGCTCGATAACCGTTCGTTTGGCGGAGCACAGGTTTCGCGGACTTTTTATGCCCGCGGCCAAACCGGACAGCAACTATTGCTGGGTGCATACAGCGCCATGAGCAGGCAAATCAATATAGGAAATGTTGAAATGTTTACCCGTCATGAAATGCTTGATGTGGTAAAAATTGACGGACGCGCGCGTGGAATTATTGCCCGCAACCTGGTGACCGGCGAAATAGAACGACATTCGGCTCATGCTGTTGTGCTTGCAACGGGTGGTTACGGAAATGTATTTTTCCTTTCGACTAATGCCATGGGAAGCAACGCAACTGCAGCATGGAAAGCATATAAAAAAGGTGCATTCTTTGGAAATCCATGTTTTACACAGATACACCCAACGTGTATTCCGGTGCACGGCGATTTCCAGTCGAAGCTGACACTGATGAGCGAAAGCTTGCGCAACGACGGACGCATCTGGGTTCCGAAACGCAAGGAAGATGTTGAAGCCCTGCGTCATAATAAAATCAAACCAAAAGATATTACCGAAGAAAACCGCGATTATTATCTCGAACGCCGCTACCCTGCATTCGGCAACCTGGTGCCGCGCGATGTAGCTTCACGGGCAGCCAAAGAACGCTGCGACGCCGGTTTTGGAGTAGGTGAAACCGGATTGGCCGTGTACCTCGATTTTGCTGATTCAATCAAACGCCTGGGTCGTAATGTAATTGAGGAACGATATGGAAACCTCTTCCAGATGTACCAGAAAATTGTTGACGAAAACCCCTACGAAAATCCAATGATGATATACCCTGCCGTTCACTACACCATGGGCGGGCTTTGGGTTGATTACGAACTTATGTCAACCGTTCCTGGTTTGTATGTTGCCGGCGAAGCCAATTTCTCCGACCATGGAGCTAACCGGCTTGGTGCTTCAGCACTTATGCAGGGACTAGCTGATGGATATTTTGTATTGCCTTACACCATTCAGAATTACCTTGCCGACCAGATTAATGTACCCCGTTTCAGTACTGATCTGCCTGAGTTTATTGAGGCTGAAAAAGAAGTAAAATCGCAGATTCAAAAACTTTTTGATGTAAAAGGCACAAAACCTGTTGATCATTTCCACCGCCTGCTGGGCAAAATTATGTGGGAATATGTCGGAATGGCGCGTAACAAGGCAGGTCTTGAAAAAGCGATAAAATTAATCCGTGAACTTAAAGTTGAATTCTGGAAGGACGTAAAAATAACAGGCGAAAACAACGAGGTAAATCCTGAACTCGAAAAAGCCGGACGTGTTGCTGATTTCATTGAGCTTGGCGAGCTTATGGCTATGGATGCGCTGAACAGGGAAGAATCGTGCGGCGGCCATTTCCGTGAGGAATATCAAACTCCCGAAGGCGAAGCGTTGCGCAACGATGCTGACTATATGTATGTAGCTGCCTGGGAATACCAGGGTGATGGCAAAGAACCAAAACTCAATAAAGAGCCACTTGAATACGAAGCTATTGAGGTAAAACAGAGGAATTATAAGTAAGGGTTTAGGATTTTGGGGTTAGGGGTTAGTGCGGACTTGCCAGAAAATTGCAGCATAATTAATGTTTTTCAGATGGAAAATAGAAAGGTAGAGTCATTTAAAGATTTATTCGTTTGGCAAAAAGGAATTGAACTTGTTAATGAAATCTATAATTTAACCAAACATTTTCCAAAGGAGGAGTTGTATTGTTTAACAAGTCAAATCAGAAGAGCTGCCATTTCAGTCCCGTCCAATATTGCCGAAGGATGGGGAAGAGGTACCACAAAAAACTACATCCAATTTTTAGAAATAGCGCGTGGATCGCTTTATGAAATAAATACATTGATTATCATTTCGTACAATCAGAATTATGTAAACAAAGAAAATAGTGATAAAATTGAAGGCCAAATAAACGAGATAGGAAGAATGCTAAATACCTTAATTACAAAACTCGAAAGTAAAAACAAATAACTGAAGGATAGTGGTTTCGATAAAGGGATAACCAAAGTAACCTGGTACCCTAAACCCCAACCCCTAAACCCTAAAACCTTTTAAAATGGATTTCACTCTAAAAATATGGCGTCAGAAGAATGCCAAAGCCAAAGGCAAATTTGCCACTTATAAAGTTACCGGCATCAGCGACAGTAGTTCTTTTCTCGAAATGCTTGATGTTTTTAATGACCAGCAGGTAACTAAAGGTGAAGATCCGGTCGTATTCGACCACGATTGCCGCGAGGGCATTTGCGGTGCCTGCAGCCTTTATATCAACGGCCGCCCACATGGTCCCGACGATGCTGTTACAACCTGCCAGCTTCATATGCGGAAATTTAAGGATGGCGACACAATTGTGATAGAACCATGGCGTTCGAAAGCTTTCCCGGTGATCCGCGACCTGATGGTTGACCGCGAAGCTTTTGATAAAATTATTCAGGCAGGCGGTTTTATTTCAGCCAATACGGGTGGAATCCCCGATGCCAATGCAATACTGATCCCCAAAGCAGATGCTGATTCGGCAATGGATGCCGCAGCTTGCATTGGTTGCGGTGCATGCGTGGCAGCTTGCAAAAACGCATCAGCAATGTTATTTGTAGCCGCAAAAGTTTCGCACCTTGCCTTGCTGCCACAGGGCAAAGCCGAAGCATCACTGAGAGTGCAAGCTATGGTTGCCAAAATGGATGAATTAGGTTTCGGTAATTGCACCAATACCGGAGCCTGTGAAGCGGAATGCCCGAAAGAAATTTCGATTGAAAATATTGCCCGGATGAACCGTGAGTTCCTGGGTGCAAAAATAGGTTCACAGAAAAGACAAGTAAAGGAAAGCGGATTTTAATCCGCTTTTTTTAGTATCGCGCTTTTAATGGCCTGTAAATTTTGCCGTAGGTTCAGTTGTAAAATTGAATTACCGAATATTTGTTTTACCTGATTGTTCAATTTAAATTATACATTATTAAAACCTTGTCGTTCAATGAAAAGTTACATCCTTTCCCTCGTGTTGCTCGTGGGGTTCTTCGGAATTGCAGCTGCACAAAAAGCTCCTGTCAAATTCGGCCAGATCAGTAAAGCCGATCTTATCA
>CAZBZA010000001.1:43713-45785 GCA_964495865.1 uncultured Lentimicrobiaceae bacterium | reverse complement strand
GTTTGAAATGCATTGGTTTTCTGCGCATCGCGGTGAACTTTTATATGACCGTTGAAAACTCCGCTTGCATGATCATCAAGTACTCCTTTGAAAAGCTCACGGCTTTCGCACTCAGGAGCTGCATGATTGATATAAACCTGGTTGTCAACATGCTGATAGCGATCCATGAGGTAAAGCCCATAAACCTCCGAATTGCTGTGGCTACCGCTCATGGTAACATGCGAAAGATTCCGGATCAGTCCGCCATTCAGACTTATAGCATTGGTTGACAAGCTACTTCCTTCATCCTGATGAAAGAACATGCTGTTGATCAAAGTTGTATGATCGTCCTTGTTTTGAAGCTTGTAGTGGTCGAGGGTTGAATTCCGGCCAATTTTAACTTCGGTAACTGTATTAATAAAGGTTACATCGTGGTTTATGGAATCGTCGCATTGCACCAGGCGCAGGTGACTGTTTTCGCCCAAAATTACGAGATTTCGGGTGTTAAGAAACAGATTTTGTTTAAAATCTGTGATGTTAACCATTTGAATATTCTGCTCAACGGTAACATTATCAGGCACATAAATAAATATTCCATCCTGCGACATAGCTGTATTCAAGGCGGTGAGGCCTTCAGCATTATCGTCAGCATATTTTCCGTAATGCGCTTCGATCAGCTTAGGGTATTTGGTAAAAGCCACTGCGAGACTACAAATAATCAGCCCGTTAGGAAATACCTGCACAAGATTATTCCTGTCGGCATACCAGCCATTAAGCTGGGTTACGAGCAACGTTTCGAAATGCGGAACATCACACTTGAATATTTTATCAATATCCAGATCCGCTGGTGGTGGCAGGGTAAGAGCATGGTACTCGTGGTTGAGTGCCCTCGAAAGGTCAGTTCCCCGCCAGCGCTCAAGAGCTGCATGAGGGAACCCGGTTTTAATGAACGACTCAAATGCTTTAGCACGTTTTTGAGCTACAAAAGAAGTATCATTACGGGTAATTTCGGGCTGGTTGTCAGCAAAAACACCTTTCAGATACTCTTTGAGATCGTAAATGGTTTGAACTATTCCTGAATCCATAAGTAAATTCTGTTTTATTTTTCCTGAAATCAGGATTCATTTCTAATCCATTCGTAGCCTTTTTCCTCCAGTTGCAATGCAAGTTCTTTGCCACCTGATTTTACAATCCTGCCATCGAAAAGTACATGAACCACATCAGGAACGATATATTCGAGCAATCGCTGATAGTGTGTAATAACTACAGTTGCATTATCGGGGCGGCGGAGTTTATTAACGCCGGTTGCCACAATACGCAACGCATCAATATCAAGACCCGAGTCGGTTTCGTCGAGTATTGCCAGTGAAGGTTCAAGCATGGCCATCTGAAAAATTTCATTCTTTTTCTTTTCACCACCCGAAAAACCTTCGTTTACCGAACGGCTGGCCAGTTTTTCCTGCAACTCGAGCAATTTCTTTTTCTCTTCCATACGGGCAAGAAATTCGGTAGCAGGCACAGGATCGAGGCCTTTGTATTTTCGTTGCTCGTTAATGGCAGTACGAAGAAAATTTGTTATCGATACTCCGGGAATTTCAACAGGATACTGGAACCCGAGGAACAAACCTTCGCAGGCACGTTCTTCGGCTGACAAATCCATAATATTGCGTCCTTTGAATATGATTTCACCTTCGGTAATATCGTAACCTTCGCGGCCCGCGATCACATAAGCCAACGTACTTTTACCGGTACCGTTAGGGCCCATAATTGCATGCACCTCACCGGCTTGCACTTCGAGGTTGATTCCTTTTAAAATCTCTTTTCCTTTGATAGAAACTCTTAGATTTCTGATACTTAACATATTTTATTCTTTAGAAAAATTTAATTTTAGGAGTTGGGGGTTAGGATTTGGGGGTTAGGGATGGAGGATTGAGTGGTTAGAGGTTCAACGTTCAATTGCCTGCGGCGTTCAAGGTTCAATGGCGTTCGGCGTTCAAAGTTCAAGTGCCTGCGGCGTTCAAGGTTCAAGTTTTCATAAGTTATGGTATTCTAGCTTCTCTCTTTCAAAATTTCGGGGTTATAATCGCCTTGTC
>CAZBZA010000001.1:41992-43613 GCA_964495865.1 uncultured Lentimicrobiaceae bacterium | reverse complement strand
TTCCAATTACCCAACACTTCCTTCCAGACTAATGGCAAGCAATTTCTGTGCTTCAACGGCAAATTCCATGGGTAAATGCATGAGTACTTCTTTGGCATAACCATTTACAATTAGTCCGATAGCACTTTCAGAACTTATCCCCCTTTGTTTACAGTAAAAGAGCTGATCATCCGAAATTTTGGATGTGGTTGCTTCATGTTCTATGATGGATGAATGGTTTTCGGCTTTGATATATGGATACGTGTGAGCCCCGCATTTATCGCCCAGGAGCAACGAATCGCATTGGGAGAAATTACGCGCATTTTCGGCCCTCTTTATCACTTTTACCAGTCCGCGGTAGCTATTGTTGCTTTGCCCGGCAGAAATTCCTTTCGAAATGATGGTACTTTTGGTGTTTTTGCCGAGATGAATCATTTTAGATCCGGTATCAGCCTGCTGGAAATTATTGGTGACAGCCACCGAATAAAATTCCCCGACTGAATTATCACCCATCAAAACAACACTGGGATATTTCCAGGTAATGGCTGAACCTGTTTCGACCTGTGTCCAGGATATTTTCGAATGACTTCCTTTGCAGATTCCTCGCTTGGTAACAAAATTATAGATTCCGCCTTCGCCTTTTTTGTTGCCGGGATACCAGTTTTGGACAGTGCTGTATTTCACTTCGGCATCTTTCATTGCCACAATTTCGACGATAGCGGCATGGAGCTGGTTTTCGTCGCGCATAGGTGCAGTACAACCTTCCATATAACTTACATAGGCGCCTTCGTCGGCAACAATTAACGTGCGCTCAAACTGTCCGGTGTTGGCCGCATTAATCCGGAAATAGGTCGAAAGTTCAACCGGGCAACGAACGCCTTTCGGGATGTAACAAAACGAACCATCGCTGAAAACAGCTGAATTAAGCGCTGCAAAGTAATTATCGTTACTGGGCACAACGCTTCCCATGTATTGTTTTACCAGCTCTGGATGGTTTTGCACCGCATCACTGAAGGAGCAAAATATTACACCATATTTTGAAAGTGTATCAGTAAAAGTAGTCTTAACCGAAACACTATCAATAACAGCATCAACGGCTACCCCGCTGAGTTTTTTCTGCTCCTCGAGCGAAATCCCAAGTTTATTGAAAGTTTCAATCAACTCAGGATCAACTTCATCAAGGCTTTTTAGTTCTTTCTTCCGTTTCGGTGCTGCATAGTAAATAATATCCTGGTATTTGATTGGCGGATGATGAATATGCGCCCAGGTTGGTTCAGTAAGCGTAAGCCAATGACGGTATGAATTAAGGCGGAATTCAAGCATCCATTCGGGTTCATTTTTTTTAGCCGAAATAAAGCGCACAGTATCCTCATTCAGCCCCACAGGAGCTGTATCCATCTCAATATCGGTAAAAAAGCCGTATTTGTATTCACCGCTGGTTACTTCTTCAAGTATGTTGTTCTGATCTTTTTCCATTTTGTAGTGGTGTTCAGGCTCTTATTTATCTTTGGTTTAAATAAATTTAGCGGGCAAAGTTAGTAATAATAAAAGTATTGCAATACCTCAATTGCCTGTTCTTTGCTTAAAAAAACAAGCAGAATTATTATTTGTTTTATAATTTCGGAAAATGAATACCGAATTT
>CAZBZA010000001.1:0-41892 GCA_964495865.1 uncultured Lentimicrobiaceae bacterium | reverse complement strand
AAAACAAGCAGAATTATTATTTGTTTTATAATTTCGGAAAATGAATACCGAATTTTATTCTATAATTTGAATCGGGTATCTTTTTCTAATAAAAGCAAAAAAAAACTAATGCTCTGAAAGCACAAAAGTTCACTGAGACAATATAAAATCCGTGAATCTTTCAATTTTCACTGCATTCGGAAAGTTAGATTTGCCAGGTATCTCCGGTAATTTATTCGCATATAAAATTCTATACTCATTGAATCTCCAAGTTCCAGGTTTCTCCGTGGTAAATTAAACCTTAATTTTGCCAAAAATTAATTCCTTATGATCGAACCCACACAGGCAAAACGCACTGAACTTTCCTCCTTAGGCGAATTTGGTCTTATAAAACATCTTACAGAAGCATTTGTATGTGAGCAGCCATCTACTATAAAAGGTATCGGCGACGATGCAGCCGTTATTGACTATGGCGATAAAGTTACATTGGTTTCCACTGATCTGCTTGTGGAAGGGGTACATTTCGACCTGTCGTATATGCCCCTCAGGCATCTCGGGTACAAATGTGCAGCCGTTAATTTTTCGGATATCGTAGCCATGAATGGCACACCCCGACAGCTTTTTGTGGGTTTATCAGTCAGTAACCGTTTTCCTGTGGAAGCGCTTGACGAAATTTACGCGGGTATAAAACTGGCCTGTGAGCGTTATCATGTGGACCTGGCAGGTGGCGATACCACGTCGTCGGTTCATGGTTTGTTTTTATCCTTAACCGTTACAGGAGAGGCTGATAAACAGGATGTTGTGTATAGAAGCACTGCCAGAGAAAATGATCTGATATGCGTAAGCGGCGACCTGGGCAGCGCTTATATGGGACTTTTATTACTCGAACGCGAAAAGAAAGTTTACGAAGCCAACCCTGACATGCAACCCGAATTATCGGGCTACGATTATATACTCGAACGCCAGCTGAAACCTGAACCGAGAACCGATATTATCGAACTTCTGAAAAAAGCAGGGGTAAAACCAACAGCTATGATTGATATCTCGGATGGTTTAGCTTCCGAAGTTTTGCATCTTTGCGAAGATTCCGGCTTAGGCTGCAGGATTTTTGAAGATAAAATCCCTCTCGATGCCATGACAATTACTGCTGCCGAAGAGTTTAACATTCAGCCTGTTACTGCTGCTATGAACGGTGGTGAAGATTACGAGCTTCTATTTACGATCAATATGAATGATTTCGAAAAAGTACGAGCCATCGAAGGCATCAGTATTATCGGCCACATGACCGAACCTAATGCCGGCACTTTCCTGGCCAGCAACAACGGGCCTTTAATTAAAATTGAAGCTTTGGGCTGGAATCATATGCATGAGTAGAGACGCAAGCATTGCGTCTCTACATGCATATTTAATCCCTAACCCCTAAACCCTAAACCTTCTCTTGTCAAGGCATTCCATCCATATCGATAACATTATTCGCGAGCTGCCCGACAGTCCCGGGGTATATCAGTACTATGATAAGGATGGGAAAATACTATATGTCGGCAAGGCAAAAAATCTCAAGAAAAGAGTTTCGTCTTATTTCAGGCGCGATGAATCACTGATTGGTAAAGTAAGAATTCTGGTTCAGAAAATCGCTGATATTCAAATCGTTGTTGTTGATACAGAACTTGATGCATTACTTCTGGAAAACAACCTGATAAAGAAGTACCAGCCGCGTTACAACGTGATGCTGAAGGACGACAAAACCTATCCCTGGATTTGTATTAAAAAAGAAGCTTTCCCCCGTATTTTTTCTACACGAAACAGGATAAACGACGGATCGGATTATTTCGGGCCTTATGCTTCGGGTAAAATGATGCACACCCTTCTCGACCTTATCCGGCAACTATACCAGATTCGCACCTGCAGCCTTAACCTGAGTGCCTCAAATATCCGGACAGGAAAATACAAGGTGTGCCTCGAATACCATATAAACAACTGTCTGGGCCCATGCGAAAATCTACAAACGGAAGAGGATTACGGCCAATCGCTTACCGAAATACGGAACATTCTAAAAGGAAATATTTCAGCCGTTCGACATCACCTGGCTGGTATGATGAAAGAATATGCTGACACATACCAATACGAAAAAGCACATGTGGTAAAGGAAAAAATTGTTCTTCTCGACCGTTACCAGAGTAAATCGACAATTGTAAGTCCGAGCATTCACAATGTGGATGTTTTCTCCTATGTGGATGAACCAACGGCAGCATATATCAATTTCATGAAAGTGATAAGCGGCAGTATTATACAGGCACATACAGTCGAAATACGCAAAAAGCTTGACGAAACGCCCGAAGAACTGCTATTACTGGCTATTACTGAACTCCGCGAGCGTTTCGATTCGGATTCGCCCGAAATTATTGTTCCGTTCAAACCTGATGTTGAATTTCCGGGTGTTATTTATACCAGGCCTTTGCGTGGTGAAAAGAAGAGCCTTCTGGAACTCTCGGAACGCAATGCAAAATACTATATGATTGAAAAGCACAAACAACTCGAACATGTTGATCCTGAGCGTCATGCTAATCGTATCATGGAGCAGATGAAGGCCGATCTCAGGCTGAAGGAGCACCCGGTACGTATTGATTGTTTCGATAATTCAAATATACAGGGAGCATATCCTGTAGCCGCTATGGTTGTGTTTACCAAAGGCAAACCCGACAAGAAGGAATACCGCCATTTTAATATTAAAACTGTAGAAGGGCCTAACGATTTCGCATCGATGGAGGAAGTAATATACCGCCGCTACAAGCGTGTAATTGATGAAAACCAGCCTTTGCCACAATTAATTATAGTTGACGGAGGAAAAGGCCAGCTTAGTTCGGCTATGGAAAGTATCGACAAATTAGGTTTACATGGGAAAGTAGCCGTAATCGGCATTGCCAAGAAACTGGAGGAAATTTATTATCCAGGCGATTCGCTTCCGCTGTATATTGATAAAAAATCAGAGACATTGCGTATTATCCAGCAGTTGCGCGACGAGGCTCACCGCTTTGGAATTACGCATCACCGCAAGCGCCGCGAGAAAGGGACTATTAAAACCGAGCTTACCGAAATTGCAGGTGTAGGCGAGTCAACTTCAACCGTTTTACTTCGGAAATTCCGATCAGTAAAAGGAATCAGGGAAGCGTCATTAGCTGATATACAAAAGGTTGCAGGACTGGCCAAAGGAAAAATCGTTTTCAACTATTTCCATCCCGAAATTTCCGATCAGGAGAAACAGGCAGGCAGTATTTAAGGCCCTCTGAAAAACATATATTATCAATATAATCAACAGAATAGAATTTATAGCTGTGTATGAAATGTTCGGCAAATGCACAATATGAGTTAAAACCCTTGCCTCTTACATTTGATTTCGAAGAGCCCGGCGGATTCCGGTGCGCTGCACCTAGTATTGTATTTTATCATTTTACTACAAATATTCCGGCGCTCTGCACCTTTATTTATTGACTTTACTGAGGTCAAATAAAGCCACAGAGGGCGCAATATTTGTAGTTTGGTAAAATTGGGTATAATTTAAGGTGTAGCGCACCGGAATATTAAACCAATCCTTATTCTGGTTAAGTTTTTCAGCAGACCCAATCTAGATCTGCTTCTTCGTTTTTATCTTCACTATCTCAAAAATTCCTTCTATTACCTCAAGGCCGGCACGGTGTGCAAGGTCGTGAAAAAGCACATTGCCTTTCAAATCAGTGAGCACTACTTCAAGTTCCGAATCGACACTTTCCTTTATCCTGCGCGACATTTTACCCGATTTTGGGGCAAGCAGTATACCGGATTGCTTTAGCGAGGCAATAATTTTTAAATGATATTTTTTACTTCTAAAACTTACAGTGAGCTTTTCATTCGCCAGCCCCAGATCGGTAATCTCCGATTTATGGTAGGTGCTGAAAGGAAAGAACTTACCGTCGAAATACAGGAATCCAAGGAAGCCGGTAAAAAAGCTTCCAAGCCAGGGAATCTTGGCAATACTCATCATGATGCAGGCATCGGAGTTCTCAAAGTTATTGCTCTGTAACCAAATCCACGATTCGGGAAATGACTTGCCCCAGTCTTTTTCAATATATCCTTTCCCCCCGGAAAAATCAAGTAATTTCTTGTTAACCGTTATTGTTCCGTCGATACGGTGAGTAACCGAAACCACTCCGTGTTTACATTCCATAAACGGCACGAACGAATACCAGCCCATTATTCCCGGTGAAAGTGTTGATGAAGGATATTTAACACTTCCGGAATAACTCAGCCTGCCGTTTGCTTTAAGTTGAGGCGAATTAATATTCAACACCATGCTGTCAGCAGTAAAAACTGATCCTCCAACCTCAACTCTAAAATTTTTTGTACTGAAATTAAATTCCGAAACAGGATATTCAATATAATTCGTTTCTCCTGTTAATCCATTGATTACCTGAATAAAAGCATGAGGATTATCGGAATTCAGCGAAATTCCGGGTATAAAGGAATAAACCTGTTCCAGATCCTTTGATACATGTTTAAAATACCACCCTTCGAAGTAATTATTTTTTTTCAGGCTCCCCTGAAATAGTTCGGGTTTAAATACATTCATACAATAAGCTATTCTTTTAAAACAAAAGATAAAGAAAACAGTTTACACACATAGATAATACTTTCGTGAACCACCAAAAAGTCCTGTTTTGGGCACGACTTTTAACGTATATCCCAACTCTTAATCCTAATCATGCAAACAGTTGCGTCACGACCTCCCGGATTTTAGTAATTATTTATGTTACCAATAATTCTTTTCATTGGCGTGTAAGGCTGCTAAGGCATAGTAAGTCCGAACAATACCAGGCTTTCAGACAAATCAAATGGGTTAAACATAAAAGCAATAAAGCAACTACCTTTTGTGCAGCTGCTTTATTTGCAGTTTGATTTGGTGAAATTCATCAAAACATTGTCGATCAGGTCGAAAAGCTTACCGACAAATTTTTGCCTCTATTTGGGCAAAACAGTGAATTTCAGTATAAAAAGTATTGCTAGTATCCAGGCTAATGGATGTACTTCTTTTACTTTTCCGGTTGCCGCTTTCAGAATCGGGTGGAAGATAAGACCTGCAGCAATACCTGTTGCTATGCTGTACGTAAATGGCATCAGAATTATTACAGCAAACGCGGGAAGAGCTTCGGTGATGTCGGAAAAATTAATTTTTGATACCTGCGACATCATAAATACACCTACAATTATTAAGGCAGGCGCTGTTGCAGCAGCCGGAACAATACCAGCAATCGGAGCCAGAATAATTGCAAGCAGGAACAAAATACCAGTAACAAGAGAAGTTAAACCTGTACGTCCGCCTGCAGCTATACCTGCACTACTCTCAACATACGTTGTAACAGTTGATGAACCAACGCAGGAACCCACTGATGTAGCAACAGCGTCAGCCATCATAGCTTTTTTCATATTGGGTACATTGCCGTTTTTATCAAGCATTCCGGCGCCTTCTGCTGTCCCGACAAGTGTTCCAATGGTATCAAACATATCAACCAGGGTAAATGAAATCACAATAGCGATGGCAGTAAAAATTGAGCCCCAAATTGAAGTTGAGCCATTTACAGTTGTTAATGCAGCAAAATCAAATTTGAATAATGTGGGTGAAAGAGAAATGTTCCATGCAGCCAAATCGTGCGGTAATGAAGTCATTTGCAAGGGGAAAGCGAGTACCGTACTGATCAGGATACCAATAAGTATAGAGCCCCTAACTTTAAATTTGTAAAGGATACCCGTAACAAGCAAACCAAAAATAGCAATGGCAGCTCCTCTTGCTGACATAGCTTCAGCCGATAATTTACCGGCATCCATAGCATTGAATTTGCTAAAATCAACCAACGCAACCAGGGTTGCTGGATTATCAACTATAAGCCCGGCATTTTTACATCCAATCAAAGCTATAAACAAGCCTATCCCGACTGAAATAGCGAGTTTTATATTTTGAGGAATAGCCTTTACGATAACTTCTCTAAAGCCAAGTACAGTTATTAAGATAAATATGATACCCGAAATAAATACCGCTGACAATGCTCCGCCGTATCCAACAAGAGGAATAATGGAGAATGCGAAAAAAGCGTTAAGTCCCATGCCCGGGGCTTGCGCGAATGGAAGCTTTGCATAAAGTGCCATCATAAGGGTTCCGATTGCTGCTGCAATACAGGTGGCAACTGTTAAACTGCCATATAATTCGGAACCTGCTGTTATACTTATGATACTGGGGTTTACAAAAATAATGTAAGCCATAGTTACAAAAGTGGTGATTCCGGCCAGAACCTCAGTACGTATATTGGTATTATTAGCCTTCAGACTAAAAAATTTATTCAGCATTTCGTTCATAACATTTAGTATTAAGTGTTATTTAAAGTTCCATTTAGCTGCAAGTGTAGGATTTACCATAAATCCTTTGTTACCGGAGAAATTTGAACTGATTTCAATTTCCGATCCTACTGAGATATTTTCGGTGAAATTATACCAAATCTGAGGTTCGGTAAGGAAAACAAAATCAGTGGTTGATGTGGTTTCACCTTCGATAAAGCTATTTTCCTCACCCCAGAAATCAGCAAACCCGGTAAATGATACTTTCTTATTGAGCATATGCATATACCAGACTGTGGTTAGCTGAAAAGAAGCATCCGTTTTATCCCTTATGTATTTATACAAAACCTGGAAAGTTATGCCCTTGGTAAAATCCGAGTTATTAATACTGTAGTCTAAGCCAGCAAGCCAGGCATCATTTATAGCATAAGCACCATTGAAAGGAGTCGAATTAAATTGCCCGAATCCACCATTGTATTCGATATGCGCAGCAAAAGGACTTTTACCTAATTTAATTCCCCGCGCAATTTCCCAATAGGCAAGACTTATTGTTTTTCCGTTATCGGCATCGTAATTCATATCAATAAAGAAGAAAGTGCTTCCCCATTTATCGGGTTTAAACATTTCGACTGTGGAGGTAACATACTTCCGGTTTTCTCCGAAATCGTAGTGTACCTGCAGGTTTTGCGCCTTCACCGAAGCTAAAGCGAACAACACACTAAGGATGGCAACTGTTTTTTTCATACGTTGATTGGGATTAGTTAGATGTAAATTTGCTGGGAACAGGAGGTAAATTTACGGCCATTCTTGAACCACGCAAGAAATGTTAATAAATGTTAATAAAAAAAACCCATCCGGTTGGGGATGGGCTTAAAAATTTTTAGGAGAAAATTAGCCGGCTAAAGTAAATTTAATCGGCATGTTAAATTGCACACGCACAGGTTTACCGCGTTGTTTTCCGGGTTCCCATTTCGGCATGTTCTGTACAACCCGAACAGCTTCCTCATCACAACCTCCGCCGATTCCACGGAGTATTTTTACATCAGTTACATTTCCGTTACGCTCAACAACGAAAGTAACGTAAACAGTTCCCTGTATGCCACTTTCGCGGGCCATTTGTGGATATTTAATATTATCCTGAAGAAATTTCATACGTGCTGCATCGCCTCCTGGAAATGCTGGAGCGTTTTCAACAACCATAAAAATCTGTTGTTCTTCAACCTCTTCTTCTTCAACCTGTTTCATAACAGGCGCTTTATACTCTTCAACCTGTGTATTTTCATCTGCTTCGGCATCGATGGAGATATCATCATCTATTTCGGCAGTGTTTTCCACAATATTTAACACCATCGAAGGTGCGGGAGGAGGAGGAGGAGGAGGAGGGGTGTTTTGCTGTGTAATAGTCGCCAGTTCTTCTACCTCATTTATCGCTCTTTGATCACCCATAGTGTCAATATCCATTGCGTCATAACTCTTCCATTCGAACGCGACCAGAATAACCGCCATTGCGAAGATAAGACCTATTTGAAAGAATATTCCTTTCCTGGATTCAAGATCTGCCTTTTCTGATTTCTTAAGTTCCATTACTTATGTAATTATGTATGTGATACTTATGTTTTGGTGTAACAACTTGCTAAGTTACAACATTTATTTAGTCAAATTCAAGTGAAAGGCAATAATTCTTACACTAAAAAACGAATACAGGCTATAATTGCCACAACAGATCGAGGGATTAAGTATAATTCCCGACAATTTGTGGTATGGAGTTAAAACTCCAGAACTCCAAAAGTGAACTCTCACTTATACGTTAACACAGAGCTGCCAATCATGTAAAAACACTTAAATACAGTTCACAGCATCCCAATCCAATAGAATGATTACTATTTCTATCAAGGCAGAAATAACTTTAAGGATCACCTTTTCGGAAGATGAAAAGAATTAATTATACAAGTAAGAATTCCTGCTTTTTACTGCAAACGCAAGTATGGTTTATGCCTCAACAAGAGCTTTATATTGTTCGGCATTAAGCAATGCTGATATTTTTGACACATCAGCAATATTAACTTTTATGATCCAGCCTTCGCCATAAGGATCTTTATTAATGAGTTCCGGTTCATTATTGAGCGCTTCGTTAAATTCGAGCACTTCCGATTCAATCGGCATAAACATATCCGATACGGTTTTAACGGCTTCGATAGTACCGAAAGTTTCGTTTTCAGCTAAGGTTTCACCAACAACAGCTACATCTACAAATACGATGTCGCCTAACTGATGCTGAGCAAAATCGGTAACACCAACCCATCCGGTATTGCCTTCGACCCTGATCCACTCGTGATCACTGGTATAAAAAAGATTTTCTGGAATATTCATTTTATAAGGTTTTTCGATGCCAAAATTAAGCATTGTATGCAAGCAGCAATCAAAAATAGTTGAACTTAGAATGATTATGAATAACGCACAGATGAACCGATTCAATAACCCATTAATACTCAGCCAAACCTATTGTGCAAGAGTGAAACGAAGTGAAATTCCGGCATTAGTATTTGAGGTTGGTATCTGCGCCGAAACGTGCGGTTTACTAATGGTCTGATCAAAGAACAGCCTGATATTCAGCTTCTGACTGATCATATAGTCGGCTGATGCATTTATCGATATCTGTCGTGTACCGGTCGAAATCGTGTTATCCCTTTCTTCGATACGCCGAAGAATTGTTTTATTATCGCGGATCGAAAAATCGAGTTTAACATTTAAGTCACTTTTGAGATTCACTGTTTTTCCTGTAGCTAAAGAACGAACTTTAAACGGAACACTTTTAAACCGGTAACCGGTTCCTATTACAAACTCATTACTGCGCATTTCAGTAAGCTGATTATTAACAAAGCTTAATGCTAAATTGCGTGTTTTTTTGTATTCGAGCCTGGCCAGCATACTGTTTTTCATTGTCACATCAAATCCCAGAAATGGGCCGAATTGCTCGGTAACCGAGACAACACCCATATCTTTTTCAGGAATAAAATTCTTTGTTGCATCAAGCGCTGCAGGGAACCCACCGACTTCGACATAGTTAACATCCGAAATGAATCCTCCGATTGAATAGGACGAACGATATGCATGTGAAACATTAAACGATTGGAAATACTGACGTAGCGACTTTATGCCTTGTGTGGCATTGTATGTTATCCGCCAGTTAGGATAAGGTATTTTAGGGAAAGCATTGAACTCCAGCTTTTCAGGATCTTTACCGCCATATGCAGCTATAAACGAAGCCAGAAGTACCTGTGGCTGTGTAGGCCCATACCCGACCGGGAAGCCAACCGAATCAACTTCTCCATTGTAGTTTGGATTTTCCTTTGCCATCCGCTCAGCCATTGGAAGACGGTAACCCAGCATCTGATCGAAAACAGGGCTTTCATTTTTATCATTATCCTTTTTAAATGATGATGGCCAAATAATGTATGATATACTGAAGTTTCCACGCTCCTGGAAGTTTGATTCCAGAAATTCCCCTGTATCGTTTGCTTTAAAGTTGGATTGTTCGGTCGTGGAATAAGCCCTGTCGGCAGTAACATCAATTTTTAAATTCCGCACAGGTTCCAACGTTGACCGGAAAGTAAGGTTCTCCACGGCGCGTGTAATATATGGATTGTTCTGCGAAGGGTCTGAAGTTAACCAACCAGATGAAGCTGCTTGGTACCTGATATCTTTCTGGCTGCCGAAGATAAAACCAAGTCCAGGGGCATCATCCCCCCAGCTATTCCCTAGCGGACCCGGTTCCGGGGTAAAGCCAGGCAACAAAATACCGTTCGACCTGGTGTATGTAAGGTTAGCGTCCTTTACTGACATTAGTACACCCAAAGTATATTGCCCGATTATTTTAAAATATTGTGGCTTTGGTTTCTCAAGACTGTCAGCGGCAGTTTTTGGATCATCCTTTCCGCTAGCCAGCTCTGCTTCTTTATCTTTATCTTTTCCCTTGGGTTTTTCCATCTGCCCGGGCATTTTGCCGGGTGAAACCTGGCCTTTGCTCTGCAGTTCAAGCCTTGTTTTCTTCAGTAACGGAACTTTATCATACAATGTCGTCAGGCGCAGCCCTGTATTAACCTGAACATCGCGCGAATTGTCAATTGAATTTCCCAGCCTTGCCTGTATGGAGCGAGGTGAGGCTTCCCAGCGGTATTTCACACCATACCTGGCATTCATAGTTACCCAGTTGAGGATTGGAATTTTATTAAACGGCACCGCATAGTTGATATTTGCCATCTGGTTAAACCTGTTAATAGTTCCACCACTTTTAATTGAATTCCAAACGGTATCGCGATATTGCTCGTAATTGCTGTTTTGTTTTTCGTACCCTCCGGGAGGTTCAAGGATATAAGAGTTCACATTGGCGCTGTAATCAAATTTCAGCGATTGCGAAAAGTCGTATTTGATGTCGTAAATACGGTTCCAGTCCCATTGTTTGGTATAGTTAGGTTCGATTATTATAAGTGCGGCGCTTTTATTACGAAGTAACCTCCGCTGATAATCGCGGTACATATCAGTACGTATCGATAGGAGTTTCGGCAGGTAGTAGAAATTAAAGTCGCGGATGATAGCCAGTGACTTGGACCTGACAGTTTTTTGAAATGGCTTGACAGCTTTTGGATTTATAGCAAAATTGTAGCCTATACCTCCACGATACGTCTTTTGATTGTCGGATTCTATATCATTATTATGACGGTTTACCTCGGAGTAAGCATAAGAAAGGTCGAAGTTTTCGATATCCCAGAGTTGCGGTTTTTTTGCAGCTCCTACCCTATCCTTACGCACATTCATAAAGTTAAGATTTTGCCGTTTTATTACATCGGTTGTAAGTTCCCGCAACGAATCGCGCTCAGTCTTGTTCATATCCTCCGTTTGATCGGAGTAAAGAACATCCGGATCAAGCGGATTATACTGAGGATTGGCAATGGTTTGCGAATAGTCGTAATGCATCGGAATGCGGATACCTGATTTCTCGGGCAGGAACTTACCAAGTTCGAGGTTAGTTGCAATATCAACCTGTGTAATTGCTTCTTTTTGTCTTTCGTTAACTTTCTTTTCGATGCTTCCGAACCCAGGCGAACTGTATGCTCCCGATAACATTAAGCTGCCCAGATCGGCAAGATTGGTAGCCACCCGTGCATTGGCAGCCCATCCGGCTTTTTCGTTAAAATCGGTAAGGCGTAATTCGTTGATCCAGATTTCGGCACATTTTGCCTGCCCGTCGTCATTATCCAGTTTTTTGGGATTGCGCTTTGGATTTCGCACACCCACCATCATAGCGCCAACATCGCTCATACTTGGCGAACCAACAATAGTTACCTTGTTTTCGCCATCGGGAATTGAATAAGGTGCGGTAATACTAATCATGGAACCGGGTCGGTTCAGCTCATCGTTACGTGCTTTTTTAACAGCAAGAAACTTTGACAGATCAATATTCATTTCATTCTCAAGGGGCCATATTTTTCGCTTATCAGCATCATTTTCCTGGTTCGACCATCCCTGATCCCATTCAGTGAATGTAATTGGTATTTCGTATTCATAATAGTTGGAAGTAAAATCCGAACCAACCCTAACAAATGCAGTGAGATCACCTTTCTGTAATTCCTGATCTGCTAAAACTTTTTCAGCGTGAATATACATGCGAAGGTTCTTATAGTCGCGGAAATCGAAATCGGTGGTTTTATAAGCACCTCTTGCGTCGCCATCGAGCAGGTTACATGCTCTTAATACCATGGACTGTTCGTTCATCTGCATGTAGTTGGTGGTAGCTACATTTATTTCGCGCTCAATACCCGGAGGTGTGCGGTAAGGTACATGATCCCTGTAATAATTTTCTTCAACGCTTACAGCTGAAATATCAAAAGTTGTTCCGTCCTGGTTAGGATCGGGAACGTATTCACCCGGGGTAAGCAGACTGTTATAATATTTTCTCCATTCGCCACGTTCGAGTTCAAGCGAAGCAAACCTGCACACGACGGCTGTATCCCAATCCTTAAAAAACATACGCATGAAACGTATCGATTTAAAATCCTGAATACCTCCAATTACTTTATCGGGCTGCTGAACCGGTATCTTAAACTGGTACCATTTTACTCCGCCTGTGCGTCCGTTATCGAGTTTTACCGGATTTTCCTCTTTCGAATCATAGACCTGGGTAATATAATTTTCGCCTACTACCATTTTCTCAGGACGAAGTTTAACTACATATTGAAAATACCGTTCCTGATCGCTAAGCGTATTATCATTGTTCAGGTCTTCCACGTTAGGATTTCGCTGCCCTATAGTATTCGAGTTATCCGCCTCATTGGCAGGAGAGTTTCCATCAGGACCATTAAATAATTTATAACGTTCAACTACACTGCTGTATTTCGAATCGCTGTCGTAGTCGTCGCCGATAAAAGAATGGAAGTTATCAGAAGAAGGATCGGCTTCTGCAGAGGAATATGCAATTGAGGAGGCTCCATGTCTATCAATAATCTCTTGAAGCATTGTTTCATAAAAGAACTCCTGCTCATCAACGGTCCTTAGTCCATCATACCCTACATCCTGGAAAGGCCGCGACTCAGGCTTACTGTCGAAGGAAGTGGTAAGGGCCTGTTTGGTTGGCACCCTGCCCCAAATGGTTTCGTCAACATCAACAAGTTCTTCGGTAGGAGGAAGTCCGTTTTCGTATGATTTTCGTCCGTCGCGCAAAATATCTTCCGAAATATCTCCCAGGTTAAAATACAGTTCGCCACCACGTTGGCCCAGTTCAGTATTAGATTCCGAAAAAGGATCCATCAGCCAGAACGTAATATATTCGACATTGGAAGCTTCGAAATCGGAGGTTTCCATTTTACGCATTATACCTCCCCAGCGGGTATCCGGTTCAAGGAGCGCACCTGTAACATCAATACCTTTCGAAATATTTGTTTTCCCTTCAACATCATAATTATAAGGTCCTCGTTGGGTTGGGAAAAAGGATACATTGAAAATATTAATATTCAGTGGCTGGTTGTATTCGTTTTGCTTGTTGGGGAATAATTCGTTTTCGTAAATAACACGGACTGAATTTCGCGAAAGCTCATCAGGATAGATATTAGGAGGTTTGTTATTACTGGTTTTATTGTAAAAAACCGTAGGATCAATAGTGTACCAGGCCAGTAAAGCCCTGTTGTACCCATAAGCCAGCTCGGTTCCGGGAGCCGCTTCGGGAAACATAAGGCGTGAAGTTTGACCCTGCGGGGTACTGGCAATGGACCAGGAAGCAATATTGGTTAGCGAAATTGTTGATTTTGCTCCTTCGAAATCATCGATATAGGAAGTACCTGCCGAACCCACAGCTTTGGAATGACCCGGAATAAACTGGGCAAATTCAGCGTCGAGGCGGAGTTTCGACGGAGTTTTTGTGCTGTAAAAAGGAAGCTTATCAACCATTTTGGTAATAAACGCAGAGTTTTTCTGGTAATTGACACTTCCGCCCCATATGGTGTTCGATATTGGCTCGTCACCATAATTGGTTTTTTGCGTTATCGGCCTTTCGTAAAGATGCAGAATGGTTCCTCCTAACAAAAGGTTATTATTTACTTTATAATCGACATGGGTTCCAAGCAACGTCTGGCTGAAAACATTGAACATCGAGTTATTCTCCAGCTTGATATTAATAGGTGTACCTGAGTTAAGGATACCTTCGTTTATAATTTTAACCCTACCAAGCGTATAATCGACAGTATAATCGGAACCTTCTACCAGTTGTACTCCACCTGCAGTAACCATAACCGAACCCTGGGGAACATTCATTGCGTTGAGTGATATTTCGGAACCCGACTCCGACTTATACTCTCCTTCAATCAGGTATTTGTTTTTATCAGGAAACTGCTGTGCTCCTGTTTTGGTCATGGTATAAAGCGAGTCGTAACAATACTTGTCAGCGAAGGCTTTGTCATTGATTTTCTCACGCAGATAACTACCAAAAGGTTCAAGAACAGGGAAAAATATCCTGCCGTTCGACGATTGAATAGTACCTCCGTTGCGGGCTGCTTCATCGATAAAATCGAAAACACCGTCATGGGGCGGGTTAAGCTGCGGATCGAGGTTATCCAACCCAAAGATCTGAAGAAGAGGAATCCCTTTTATGCCTTCGGGACCGGTAGTAAAGAAACCAGTTGGGACTGAACTGCTGTTACCTGAATAAAGGATATTGAGCAGGAAATCGTCGCGGTTGATATTGTAAGCCCCTAAATTATAAACATTTTTCATCATCAGGTTCCACAACGGAACGCGGGTATTTGTAGCAGTGCTTTTAAGTAGTTTCACCATAATACAACTAGCTGCCGGAGAAACCTGATTTGCAAATTCACCAACCTGGTAAATTTTATCGTCACCTATTAATTGATACTGATAGGCAACTGCAAGTGTCTGATCTGGATTTATTGATGAATTGAGCGAAATAAAACCCAACAAGCTGTTGTACATAAATTCGGAGTTCGTAAGCTTACGGGCACTCGTAACATGCATATAATCAACACCTGATACAAATCCTTTTTCTTCGGTAAGGTATTTACTCACTTTAGTATTATCACGTACTAGAGTTGTATCGAGCAGAAAAAGCAGGTCGTTGGCTTCGTTATCCGGATATGGCTGCTGAGTAGAAGGATGAATGTTTTGGTTGTAAGGATTTCTTTCGCCCAAATCCTGAAATGCAACAATATTTCTATTTTCGGTAACTGCTGATCCGATATTGGTAATCCAGACTTCAATCTTAGTAATTTTAATATTTGAAGTAACTACAGGAAGCGTTGCAAGGGCGTTACCATATTCATCGCGGAAATACTGCGCCAGAAGGAAGTGCCTGTTTTCTTCATAATCGAGGGCACGGGTCGAAAATTCCTGGGTTTGTGCTCCACCCTGAACGGTAATATTTTCGACCTGGCTTTGTTGCTGCGAGAAAACACTGGTTACCGTGGCTTTACCAAACTGAAGCTGTGTTTTTAGACCGAAAAGGCTTTGACTACCGGTAATGAGCGAACTGTTAATCGGCATGTTAACATCGCCGGCTTCGATAAGCTTGATAATTTCATCTTCTTTACCTTCGTATTTGAGTTTCAGTTTATTCTCGAAATCAAATGTAGCCTCTGTATTGTAGTTGGTATTGAATTCAATTTTATCGCCGATTTTAGCAAGGATACTCATTTGTATGCGCATGTCGAAATCGAAGTTCGTGGTGCGCCTCAATTGCTGGCTGATAAATGGGTCGTCGCGGCGATTGGAAATTACGCCGAAGATAAGCTCGGCACTACCCTGAGGCCTGATATCGATGGTATTGCCACCAAAAACACGGTCGAATAATTCGCCGCCTACTTTTAACTGAGGAATAACGCCCAGCCTTGTAGCCGCGGCAGAAGTGTTGGCCCTTTCGCGCCAGTAATTGTCGAGAGCGCGGCGGGTATCCCAGTTTCGGTATTCATCAAACGACATGGAAGCCGGTTTCAGATAATCGATACTCCCTATCTTATTGGTTATTGTATATTCGTTATTAACCGGATCGTAAATAACGTCCTGTTTCAGGTTCGAAGGATTATCGAGGTACAAACCGCCTGTAGGAGTAACTTCGTAAGGGTTTTCGCTGCCTTTAAGCGGGAAACGAAGAGTAGTATCGGGACCTGTAGTATCGGGTGGAGCCAAAAAGCGCCCCTGTTCAAGATCACGGGGGTAAATGCCACGCGAAGCACTTACTCCCCAAATAAGAGAAATAAGGATAGTGAAAAAAGAAAGCCGGAATGTGTATCGGATATATTTCTTCAATCTGCTGAATTCTTTTTCGTGCAAAGCCAACAAGTAAAGGTTAGCTGATTAGATTATTGTTCTGAAATGCCATTAAAATGCAAACTAAAAACTCTATCAGAGTATTTTGAGCGCATTTTTAATGAGTTGGTCAACCGGTAACGCACCCCCGTTTGCCTTAATTACCTGGTCAAGGGCTTTCTCGGCAATCGGTTTGTTAAAACCCAGCATTACTAAAGCAGATAACGCTTCATATTTGCCAGTATTGTGCGAGGCAAGTAAATTTTCGCCGGCAGGTAGATCTTTCATTATTTTATCCTTCAGGTCAATAATAATCCGCAAGGCCGATTTTCCGCCAATGCCTTTAATCGATTGAAGCAATTTAACATTTTCTGTGGCAATAGCATCAGCAACTTCTGAGGACGTGAGAGAAGATAGTATAAGCCTTGCAGTGTTCGGACCTACTCCCGAGACAGATATAAGTTGCTGAAAAACATGCCGTTCGCCGGTATCCGCAAATCCATACAAGATCAATGCATCTTCACGCACAACCAAATGGGTGTGCAGGCGGCACGATTCCTTTCCGCTGATCTGGGTAAATGTGTTTAAGGAAATATTGATGGAATAACCAACACCCTGGCAAGAGAGCACAGCATTAGTAGGATTGAGATCGGCAATTTTCCCTTCGATAAACGAATACATAACAAACTAATTTATTGAGGTAAGAAAACATTTCAACCAAAGTGATAATACTGCAAAAATCACAGTACAAGGAGATTTCGCTTCAGTTGAATTAAAATACCGGATTAAATTACTAACCCGTGTATTTCAGAAACGTCAGCAAAAGTAGTCATTTACGGGGAACAACAAAAGCTCATCCTAACGAGGGCGCCAAACCTGTTGGACTATCATACAACCCGAAAGAAGGTTTGCACACAGCCATTGAGACAGGTGTTAATTTAGATACATTTCAAATAGTGCCTATAACTTCAAATTAAGCATATTTCATAATCGGAACCTCACTTTTATTTGTTACTTTGCATTACCGAACAACTGTGTTTATTATTTTGATAAACAAAAAGTTATCCTCGCAGCCATGAAGCGAACAAATAAAGAAAAAGAAAACAGTTTTGACGATTGCTTATTCCAACTGAACACTATTAACAAATCATAAGAAAAAATGAAAACATCCATTCAGAAAAACGCACTCACCTATCATTCCGAAGGTCGCCCTGGGAAAATTGAAGTTGTGCCTACCAAACCACACAGTACACAACGCGATCTTTCACTTGCCTATTCACCTGGAGTAGCTGAGCCCTGCCTCGAAATACATGCAAACCCTGAAGATGTGTATAAATATACAGCCAAAGGCAATCTGGTAGCTGTAATTTCGAATGGCACTGCAGTACTTGGCCTGGGCGATATTGGCCCTGAAGCCGGCAAGCCTGTAATGGAAGGGAAAGGTTTGCTCTTTAAAATATTCGCTGATATTGATGTTTTTGATATTGAAGTGAATGAAAAGGACATCGACAAGTTTGTAGCAGTTGCCAAAGCCATTGCACCAACGTTTGGAGGTATAAACCTGGAAGACATTAAAGCCCCCGAATGTTTCGAAATCGAGGAGCGGCTCAAAGCCGAACTCGATATTCCGGTAATGCACGACGATCAGCATGGAACAGCAATTATTACTTCAGCCGGATTATTGAATGCTTTGGTACTTAATGGCAAAAAAATTGAGGACCTGAAAATAGTTATCAGCGGGGCAGGTGCGGCGGCTATTTCGTGTACCCGTCTTTATGTGAAGCTGGGCGCCCTAAAAGAGAACATTATCATGCTCGACAGCAAGGGCGTTATAAACCGCAAACGGACCGATCTGAATAAATATAAAGCCGAATTTGTAACTGATCATGATATTGATACGCTCGAACAAGCTCTTGATGGTGCTGATATGTTCCTTGGATTGTCAGTTGCCGGTGCTTTAAAACGCGATTGGCTGATGAAAATGGCGCCAAACCCAATTGTTTTTGCACTTGCCAATCCTGTTCCGGAAATATCATACACCGAAGCAACCGAAGCACGAACAGATATTATAATGGGTACCGGTCGCAGCGATTTCCCTAACCAGGTTAATAATGTACTGGGGTTTCCATATGTGTTCCGTGGCGCTTTGGATGTAAGAGCAAGAGCCATTAACGAAGAAATGAAACTTGCTGCTGCATATGCGCTCGCTGACCTGGCTAAAATGCCTGTTCCGGAAGAAGTTAACATTGCTTACAACACTAAAAACCTGAAATTTGGAAACGAATACATAATACCCAAACCCAGCGATCCGCGATTGATAATTTATGTTGCCACAGCTGTTGCCAAAGCCGCAATGGAAACAGGGGTAGCACGAAAACCAATCACCGACTGGACAGCTTATGAAGCAGAACTCAACAAACGGCTTGGACTTACCAATCCTTTGATAAAACAAATCAAAGCTAGAGCAAAGGCTAATCCGAAGAGGGTTGTGTATGCTGAAGCTGAAAATTACAAAGTTCTGAAAGCTGCAGAAATTGTACTGGAAGAAGGAATTGCTATACCAATATTATTAGGTAAAAAACGAATTATTGATAGCTTGATTGAACAATACGACCTTGAACTGCCCGGTGTTGAAATAATTGATCCAACCAAAAAAGAACAGCTTGAAATGCGCGAATTGTTCGCCAGTCAGTATTACAACAAAAGGCAACGAAGAGGTGTAAATTCGCAATTGGCTCTTGATTATATGAGCCACAGGAATTATTTCGCACCCAGCATGGTCGAAAACGGTTATGCCGATGCCATGATTTCCGGTTTAACAACCAATTATCCTGAAACCATCCGTCCGGCACTGCGCATCATTGGTAAAAAGAAAGGTGCCAGTGTTATATCAGCCATGTATATTATGTTTACAAAAAAGGGGCCATTCTTTTTTGCTGATACAACCGTAAACATGAACCCTACTGCTGAAACGCTTGCTGATATAGCTGTGCAAACTGCGCAAGCTGTAAAGGCATTTAATATTGAACCACGCATTGCAATGCTTTCCTATTCCAACTTCGGATCCGTGGAGGGCAATATTCCGATTAAAGTTCGCGAAGCTGTTTCCATTCTTCACCGCGATCATCCCGATCTGATAGTTGACGGCGATATGCAGGCGAATTTTGCTATTAATAATGAAATGCTTACTGAGCATTTCCCTTTCAGCAAACTGGCCGGAGCTCCTGCCAATACCCTGATATTCCCATACCTTACAGCAGGCAATATCGCGTATAAACTCATACAGGAACTTGCCGGAGCCGAAGCAATCGGACCCATATTAATGGGGCTCGATAAATCCATTCATGTACTTCAGATGGGCTCAAGTGTTAACGAAATTGTTGATATGACAGCCATTGCAGTTATAGATGCACAAAATCATGAGAGCAATAAACAAAAATAATTGAACCTATAATACAGATTTAATGATACTTAACACACAAACAAACATTTATTTAAATATTTTCACACATGAAATATACAACATAGTAAATGTTTACTAATTTAGCTGTCGTTGAATTTTCATTAAACAAAGAAACATTATAAAAAAATGAAAAAAATAACCGTTATCGGAGCCGGAAACGTAGGCGCCACTGTTGCCAATGTAGTTGCACACAAAGATCTGGCACGCCAGGTTGTACTGGTCGATATTAAAGAAGGGACTGCTGAAGGCAAAGCCCTCGATATCTGGCAAACTTCGTCAATCAACAACTTTAACACCCATGTGGTGGGAGTCACCAACGACTATCTTAAAACCAAAGGTTCGGGAGTAGTAGTTATTACCTCAGGACTGCCACGTAAACCGGGAATGAGCCGCGACGATTTAATTAAAACCAACGCTCTGATTGTAAAAGATGTTACCGAAAAGGTAATCAAGTATTCGCCCGAAGCCATTATTATTATTGTATCGAATCCGCTTGATGTAATGACATACTGTGCTTATAAAGCAGCACTCAAGGATGAGCGCAAAGTGTTTGGAATGGCCGGAATTCTTGATACCGGTCGTTATCGCAGTTTTATTGCAGAAGCGCTGAACCTTTCACCAAAAGATGTTCACTCAATGTTGCTTGGCGGACACGGCGACACAATGGTTCCATTGCCTCGCTACACTTCTGTTGGCGGTATCCCTATTACAGAACTACTGAACAAGGAAGAAATTGACAAAATTGTTGAGCGTACCCGCAAAGGTGGCGGCGAACTGGTGAACCTGATGGGAACCTCCGCCTGGTATGCCCCGGGAGCGGCTGCTGCACAGATGGTTGAGGCTATTGTTGACGACCAGAAACGTATTTTCCCGGTTTGCACCAAACTGAATGGCGAATACGGCCTGAAAGATGTTTTCCTTGGTGTTCCTGTGCGCTTAGGCTCACAAGGTATTGAAGAAGTTATCGAACTGAAGCTCGACAAAAACGAGAAAAAACTTTTGGAAGAATCAGCCGCATCAGTAAAAGGCATGATGGATTCTCTCGATAATATGCATATTTTCGAGGATTAAAAATAGTTTTGTATTAATTTTACAGCACTCTTCATTTCTGGAGGGTGCTTTTTTTTGCCCCAATTACTAAAAGAAGTAAATTCGAAAATAATTGTAGTACCATCTGACAAATTCAACTAAGAAAACTCCAAATTGATAATTTTCTGATTATCTTGCGCTTAACTGCCTGAGAACATTCTTAGTTTAGCCATATACCTTGTCCTTCTGTCAATAATTATAACCATAGAAATATGAAAAAAATTGTAGTCCTTACCGGTGCCGGAATAAGTGCCGAGAGCGGTATCCGGACTTTTCGTGATTCCGATGGATTATGGGAAGAGCACCGCATTGAAGATGTTGCTACGTTTGATGCCTGGCAGCGCAATCCAGGGCTTGTACTTGATTTTTACAATCAGCGACGCAAACAGTTGTACGAAGTAAAACCTAACAAAGGACACAATGCTTTGGTTGAACTTGAGAAAAAATTTGATGTTCGTATTATTACGCAAAATGTGGATGACCTTCACGAACAGGCCGGATCGCGAAATGTCCTGCACCTGCATGGCGAGCTTAAGAAGGTAAGAAGTACAGTTGACGACACCCTTATTTATGAATTGGAAGGGTGGGAATTAAAAAAAGGTGATTTTTGCGAAAAGGGTTCGCAACTCCGCCCGCATATAGTATGGTTTGGGGAAGCAGTGCCAATGATTGAAAAAGCAATGGAACTTTCAGCTCAGGCTGACATTTTTATTGTAATCGGCACATCATTAAATGTGTATCCGGCAGCCGGGCTTGTTTATTACATCAAACCCGGAACGCCCGTATATCTGATTGATCCTCAAGCAGAGATGCTGAGTGGTGTTAAAAATCTCACTGTAATCCGCGAACCTGCCAGCACCGGAGTTCCTGCACTCGTAAAAAAACTATTTGAATCATAGTACAAAATAATAGCGGGATGATTTCGAAACCATCCCGCTATTAGTATAAAAAATAACTGTAAATCAATCAGAACGAAGCACTTACATAAATCCGTTTGCCATTCGAAAAAGTTACGACAAAGGCATCGCGGTAGCCAAGTTGCACCATCTCACTGCGATAGTCGAGGGCTTCCTCGTGTGTATCAAATACACCTGATGTATATTTATACAAACCGTCTTCTATATAAATCTGAACATCCTCCAGCACTTCGAATTCGCGGTCGAGCAATGATTTTTCGCGCGACAGCGCCATTAGCTGAACCCTGTATGTTACTACTCCGGGTTTGGCGCTGGTTTTTACTTCAGGTTGTTTTGCAACGGCTGGTTTCGTTTCTTTAACAAATACTTCTTCTTCGACTTCAGGTTTTGTTACTATTTGCCTGGATTCTTCCACTGCAGGGATATTTAAATTTTGTTCAGAAGTTTCAGTGGCATATTTTGCCATTTTCTTTTCCTGAAGGCAATTAATAAAGAAATCGCGGTCAAATATATATGAAGGTATTTCTTCATCTCCTTTAAATTTGCTCATATCGTAAACGGAATTTGCTTCCGATTCCGTGAAACCCGTTACCTTAAACTCCGTGCGCCTGTTAGCCTGGTGCTTTGCCGGTGAACAAGGCACACCATCGGAACATTCGTTCATTAGTTGTGATTCACCATATCCCTTTGCGGAGATGCGTGAAGCATTGATACCCTGAAGTACAATGTAACGCACGGCTGATTCGGCTCGTTTCTGAGAGAGATCAATATTATATTCGCGGCTTCCACGACTGTCAGTATGAGATCCAAGTTCCACATTCACAGGATTTTCCTTCATCAGCTGAACCAATCTGTCAAGCTCTTTTTCGGCATCGGAACGGATAAACCACTTATCGAAATCGTAGTATATGGTTTCGATGGAATAGTCCATATTGTTTACTGAGAATATTTTGTTCACTTCCAGTCGATCGAGCAGTAAATCGCGGGGAGTATCTACAAAGCGGGAAGTATCAGTTGTTTCGAATTTAAAATTGATACAATCGGATACGTAATTATTCTCCATTCCTTTCACTACATAAAAAACACCTTTGCTTATAAGTGCTGTGAAACGTCCATCGGCATCAGTTTTAAGCACCTGTACTTTCTCAGTTTGTGTATTCAGCAGAAAAACAGTGCTTCCCGGCATGGGTTTCAATGATTGTTTTTCTTTTACAAAACCAGTGATTGTCGTAGTAAGCGAATCCGTTTCAGCAGCCAGCAGATCGCTCTTTTTCTTAGGTTTGCTGTCAACAAGCCTGCAAGCGTAAATATCGTCGCTACCAAGACCTCCGGGGCGGTTCGAACTAAAAAAACCTTTCTTGCTGCGTGGATCGAGGATCATTGCAAAATCATCGAACGATGAGTTAATTGGTTGTCCGAGGTTTTCAGCTTTCGACCATTTCCCTTTGGTTAAAGTGGATCGAAAAAGATCGAGACCACCAAATCCGGCAATACCATTCGATGCAAAATAGAGGTTATCGCCGCTGACCGAAGGAAACATTTCGTCGCCAGTTGAGTTAACTTCCGGTCCGAGATTTACAGGCTGATCCCATTCGCGGCCATTCCATTTGCAAGTGAAAATATCTGTTCCTCCCATACTTTCGGGCATATCCGACACAAAAAACAAGGTATTGCCATCAGGTGTAAGTACCGGATGACCTACGGAATAAGTATCGGAATTCAAGAAGAATGCTTCTGTTTTCGACCAGGAACCATTGTACTTAGCCCAAAATATCTTAAGGCGGTCGGTCCGGAAGTTATCAGCATCTTTTCCCTCTTTGCCTTTATCAGTGCGTGTAAAATAGATCAAACTGTCGTGACGTGCAAACGAAGCCGGACCATCGTGGTAAGTTTGATTAAACTTTCCTGTAAAAGCTTTAGGTTCATTCATTTCCTGGAAAAATTCTTCGAGGTATCGGGGTGTAGCAAAAAACAGGTCGAGGTAATTGAAACTAGTCCATTCATATTTTTTATTATCCATAAAATTCTGTCGCCTATCCGAAACAAATACAACACCGCCATTATAAAATGCTGGTCCGAAATCAGATCTTTCGGAATTCAGAACAGGCACATTTTTTATTTCGAAACTGGCAGGAATATCATTCAATCGTGGAATATCATCGCAAAAAGCGGCAAAATCAGCTCCGCGCAAATCATCTTTATTCAGCGAAGCATAGGTAAGATAAGCTTCTTTTGCAAGATCGTATTCCTGCGCACAACGAAGTGCTTCACCATAATAAAACCAGTTTATGCTTTCAGTATTCGGCAGGGTAACAGCTTTGGCATACCATGCTTTAGCATTCAGCTGATCGTTAACCATGCGGTAGCAATCGGCGAGCCTAACAACTGCATTGTTATAGTTGGCATCCTTTGGGTTTTGGGCAACTTTCAGATAGTGAGGAATAGCCATTGAATAGCTGTAACTTTTATAAAGTTTATCAGCCTGGTTTATCTGAGCCTGAGCTATGGTACCCGTGAAGGCAAAAGCTAAGAGTAAAACTATAAATCGCTTGTTCATACCCGGTTCATTTGGTAGTAGATGAAAAAATTATTAAAAATACCTCGGTGTAAGCATCCTGTTTTTTAACAGGTCAAGGTCGAGACCGAGCCTTATTTCGTGCGAACCTGAATTGTAATTTATCAGTTCCTTTACGTTGATATCGTAGGAATATCCCACACGGTATTTCCTGCCAATATTAAATTCGGTAAGGAATACGAGATCGCCGTTGGTGCGGTAGGTGGTACCAAGCCAGAACAAGTCGCTGAACAGAAAACTGGCATTAAGATCAAGTTGCCAGGGTGCATTTTTAACATATTTAACTAATGCCGAAGGGCGGAAAATAACCTGGTCGGAAACAGGAATAGCTAATCCGGCCATTCCATAAAAATGCCTCAACAATTTCGAATAGGTTTTTTTGCCATCAACTGTTACCATCCCATATTCGTTTTGCAAGAGTTGTTTTGAGGAAACACCTACATAAGCATGGTTCGAATAATAATAGATCCCGAAATTGGCATCCGGCGTGAATTTGTTTTGCAGGTCTCCATCAAATGAAAAATCAGGATCTTCGACAAATATTTCGGACCAGTTGATGTTGTAATATTTGAATCCTGCCTGTATACCGAATGAAAGTTTACCTTTTGGAAGATTTATCCGGTAGGCATACGTAGCCAGGGCACCCTGATCAACAACAGGCCCGATCTGATCACTGTAGATGTATCCGCCGAGGCCAACATGGTCATTACGCATAGGCGAATGCATGCTCAGGGTAAGTGTTCGGGGAGCGCCCGGAATACCAACCCATTGGTGGCGGTACACCATATCCGCGCTGAATACCTCGCGACTGCCTGCGTAGCCGGGATTACATGTCAGCTTGTTGAACATATACTGGCTGAAAAGGGCGTCCTGCTGTGCAAACCCCGAAAGGGCCGCAAACAAAACAAATAGTAGGAGTAGCTTTTTCATCTGTATCATTTTTTACAGTTCAGTTGCCAGGGCTGTCCCGGCTGAAGGATTTCGTAACTGACTTTCTGTTTCACCATGAACTATACTGTTGCCATCAATTATTGATTTTTGCATTATTGCAATGTTAATCTGCTGATTAACATCTCTTTTTACTTGCACTCTATTTCTCACCACGCACATATATCCAGCCTTTCAGAACACCCACATTTTTTACATCAAGTATGTAAAAATAAGTTCCGTTAGGCAGCGGATCGCCATTTTCATTGCTTCCATCCCATGATCGGGTTGTGTTGTTATAATTGGCAAACTCTATTACCTTATCGCCCCAGCGGTTAAAAATCATAATTGTGTTGTCGGGATATTTTTCAATACCCCTGATTTTCCATGTATCGTTGTTGCCATCGCCGTTAGGTGAAACGCCATTGAAAACAAAGATATCGTTCAGGTCAGGCTTCTTAACACGCACGTAAACCATTGTATCCGAACATAGTGAAGGCTGCAGAGCATTGCATATCCGGTAACAGAACATATCATCCCCTTCGTAATCAGTGTAAGGAGTGTACGTGATAGTTTTATCGGAGTTCAGTACAACGATACCATGTGTCGGGAAACCGCACAAACTCACAATAAGCGGATCACCCATTGGATTAATATCATTGGCGATAACATTGATAGTAACCGGAACATTTACAAGTGTTGTATCGTAATCGGCTATTGCAACTATTGAATTGCTGCCTGTTCCGATTGCGATTGTTACATCATCCGTATCAATGCATCCGGTTGAAAGATCTAAAACCGTAAGAGTAAATATGGTTTCCGAACTTAACGAAAGTGTGACCGGGTTTGAGACAGATGGATCTATCAATAAATTGGAAGGTTGCCAGCTCCACGCGTAGAATCCTGAACCTCCGGTCACCGACCCCGATAATCCGGTTGCAGTTCCCTGGTATATGGTTTGATCGGGTCCGGCATCTGCAACAAGTTCGGTATTTAAAAAGACATACATCACATCCGAAATAACTATATCACCGCAGGGACCTGATCCTTTGACACTTAAGGTCAGAGTTGCCATTCCCGAAAATCCGCTTGCCGGTATAAATGTCGGATTAAGGGTTGTGGCATTTGTAAGGCTTCCAGCCGATAGTGGCGACAGACTCCATTGCAGCGTGCTATAATCCGAAGCCGTTGCCTGTGTTATGGTGTGCCCTGTTCCAAGGCATGTTACAGCATCAGGGCCAGCATTAACCTGTGGCGCTTTCTGAATGGTAAGAATCAGAAGGTCGCTAACATCAGGGCATGGAGTGTTTGCTCCGGCACTGATTGTAAGCATAACCTGCCCGATAGCTGCGTCAAGTGTACCAGGGGTATAAACCGGATTCACAATGGCAGGATTAGTAAATGTACCGTTTCCACTGGTAGTCCACAAAATATCAGTACTGTTGGTAACATTGGCTCCTGAAATCGTAACCGGTGATAATTCGCATGTTGACAAATCAGTACCGGCATCGACAGTTGTTGCAGGTTGCAGAATGAGTAACATTACATCGGTAACGTTTCCACAGGCACCTGCACCTTCAACTGACAAAGTAAAACTGATTGCTCCTTCTTCGCCTGATGCCGGAGTGTAAACCGGATTCAGCGTGTTTTCACCTGTCAGGTTTCCAATTCCGGTAGTTGTCCAGGCTACCGATAAATAGTTCTGCGCTGATGCCTGAGTAATTGTGAATGCAGAAGACTGACAATGTTCTTCATCTGGCCCTGCATCCGCTGTTGGTTTTCCTGCAATCGAAAGCATCATTGCATCTGTGTAGGAAGGGCAATCCGCACTGCCTGTAACTGTTAGCGAGAGATAAACATAGCCGTCATTAATATCATTAGGGCTAGGCGTATACGTTGGATTCAGAATACCTGGATCATCAAATAATCCGGTTCCGGAAGTAGTCCATAGTAAACTCTGTGCATTGCTAACGGAGCTGCCACTTACCAAATAGGAATCTCCTTCGCAAACAGTTGCATCAGATCCAGCAAAAGCTGAAACCTCTCCGGCAATGTTCAATACCACCGAATCAGAAACTGGCAGGCATGATCCTAAGGAATTTCCGGTTAATATAAGTATTACATCTCCGGTTTCGCCTGCTCCCGGGGTATATGTAGGGGATAAAGATGTGCTTTCGGTTAATGTCCCTGTTCCGTTGGTTGTCCACAAGAGACTACTGAAGTATTGAGCCGTTGCATCAGTAATTGTATAAGAAATGTTTCCGCAAACAGTAACATCCTCACCTGCAAATACCAAAGGTGAGCGGTCAATGGTAAGTGTCATTTCATCCAGAACCTCAGGACAACTCTCATTACCCGTTGCAGTTAGGGTAAGTGCAACCACACCATTGGCAATATCAGTTAAACTTGGCGAATAAACAGGATTCAGAATTGTCGGATCGCTGAAAATCCCTGTTCCTGACGATGACCACATCAAACTTGCATAGTTGGAAGCATTAGCTGTGCTCAGCAAATAATCTGATCCTTCACAGATAACATCGTCGATACCGGCAAAAACCTGAGCAGGTTGAGTAATAAAAACATTTACAACATCAGCATCGGCCTGGCAAACACCATTCGATATTGTCCACTCAAAAGCATAAGAACCATATATAAGATTGGAAACTATTGTATTCGGGTCAGCAGGATTAACAATTGTTGCTGTATTCGGACCAGCAAGCTGAGTCCAGATACCAGTTCCGTAAACTGGGTTATTTGCTCCCAGAGTTGTGGTAACAATGCCTGTAGAACTGCAGAATTCCTGATCAATACCAGCATAAGATGGTGTAGGAGGAACGTAATTGATCACACTCATGGTATCCGTTGACTGACAGCCGCCAATAGAAATAGTATAACTGAAAACATAAGGAATTGCGCTTGGGATCAAACCCGTTGAAACAGCTACACTTCCAACCGGAGGGAATAAATTCGGGATATTAGGACCTGAGACAAATGCCCAGCTTCCGGTTCCGGGTTCAGGAGCATTTCCAACAAGGAAGGTCACATCAGCATTACACAACATTTGGCCCGGGCCAGCATCAGCTATAACCGGATCAACTTCAGTGATTACAGCTGTAGCGATTACAGCACAACCATTGGAATCAGTCACTGTTACTGTATATGTTCCGGCGGGAAGATTTATAGCTGTTGACGAATCCTGCGCTGGAATTGTATTCCATGAATAAGTGTAACCCGGAGTTCCTCCTGAAGCAGTAACAGTTATATAACCGGTAGCACTTCCTGTACAGATCACAAAAGTCTGATCTGAAATAGTAGCTATTAAAATGTTTGATTCAGTAACATCCATAGTATCAGTAACCGGACCACAGCCATTTGCATCAATTACACTGTAAATATATCCCGTACCGGCTGGTATGGAAGTGAAAACACCATTCCCGGTTTGTGTTACCCCGTTAAATGTATAAGTATAAGGAGCTGTGCCACCGTTTGCTTCAACTGTTACAGTGGCCGTACCACCTGCACAGAGTATCGGGGTTGAAACAGCCGCAGAAATCAGAATAGGAGTAGGTCCGGAAATATCAAGAGTACCGGAAACAGGTCCGCAATTATTGGCATCATTAACGCTCCAAACATAACCGGTGCCGGGCACTATCATTAAAAATACTCCGTTTCCAATTTGAGTTACACCATTAAAGGTATATGTGTAAGGCGCTGTTCCGCCGGTTGCTAAAAGTGTAACAGTTGCTGTATCGTTGCCACAAGGAGGATTATTTGTATAAGAAGGAAAAACTATTAGTGAATCAGGTTCTGTAACATCAGTAAAACCTGTTGCAGGTCCGCATCCGTTTGCATCAAACACACTCCAGGCATAACCGTTTCCGGCAGGAATGCCTGTAAAAACACCATTCCCAATTTGTGTTAATCCGTTAAATGTGTATGTATAGGGAGCTGTTCCATCGAAAGCATTAATAGTAACTGTGGCGGTTTCGCCGGCACAAAGTATAGGGCTGGTAACAGAAGCAATTGCTGAAGGAATTGCGGGCGTTGTAACATCGATTGTATCAGTTACCGGTCCGCAGCCATTAGCATCAGTTACACTCCAAATGTACCCTGTTCCGGCAGGAATGCCGGTAAAAATTCCATTTCCAACCTGAGTTACACCATCGAAAGTAAAAGTATATGGCGCAGTTCCACCGCTTGCAAGTATCATTACTGAAGCTGTTCCGCCAATACATGGAGCCGGATTCAGAATTATTGCAGTTGCTATAATAGCAGCCGGTCCTGTAACATTTAGAGTATTGGAAACCGGTCCGCAGCCGTTAGCATCAGTAACGCTCCAGATATAGCCTGTTCCTATTGGTATTGAGGTAAAAACGCCATTACCGGCTTGGGTTAAGCCGTTAAAAGTATAGGTATATGGGCCTGTTCCACCGTTTGCGACAAGAGTAACTGTTGCAGTTCCACTGTTGCAGGGGGGATCGTTAACAAAAGAAGCTAATGCACTAAGTATGGCTGGCTCAGTAATATCAATAGTATCGGTTACCGGTCCGCAACCGTTGGCATCCGTAACACTCCATACATATCCGGTTCCTGCCGGAATAGAATTGAAAACACTGTCACCAATCTGGGTTACACCATTAAAAGTATAGGTATAAGGAGCTGTTCCGCTAAAAGCATTTATAGTTACAGTTGCTGTTCCGCCGGCACAGAGTATAGGACTGGTGATTGAAGCTGTTGCAGAAGGAATTGGAGGCGAAATAACATCTAAAGTATCAGTTATAGGGGCACATCCTCCGGCATCACTTACACTCCATATATACCCGGTTCCAGCCGGAATTCCGGTAAAAATACCATTGCCAACCTGGGTTACACCATTAAAAATATAAGTGAAAGGTGCTGTTCCTCCAGTTACCTGGATACCAACAACGGCTGTTCCTCCTATGCAAGGGATTGGAAGTAATACAATAGCATTAGCAGTAAATGCATTACTTTCTGTTACATCCATTAAGTCAGAAACCGGGCCGCATCCATTAACATCATCTACACTCCATGCGTATCCGGTTCCAGCCGGAATGCCTGTAAACACGCCATTACCAATCTGGGTAACTCCATTAAAAGTAAACGAATAGGGTGCAGTTCCTCCATTTGCAAAAATTGTAACTGTAGCAGTACCTCCTACACATGGAACAGGAGTTGTAACAACAGCTGTTGCAGTAAGCGAATCAGGTTCGGTAACATTTAGAGTTGCACCGAACGGGCCACAACCATTGGCATCAATAACACTCCATATATAATTGGTCCCAGCCGGAATCCCGGCAAAAACGCTATCCCCTACCTGTGTTATGCCATTAAAAGTATAGGTAAATGGAGTAATTCCGCTGGCAGATGAAATAGTAACAGTTGCTGTTTCTCCAAAGCAAAGTATCGGACTTGTTACAACAGCCGTAACATTGGGCGAAGGAGGCTCAGTAACATCAATTGTTGAGCCCACCGGCCCGCAGCCATTGGCGTCGGTTACACTCCATGCATAACCGGTACCGGCAGGAATTCCGGCAAAAACGCCATTACCAACCTGTGTTACTCCATTGAAAGTAAAAGTATATGGTTCAGCTCCTCCTGATGCCAAAATGGTTACAGTAGCAGTTCCTCCGGCACAGAGCATGGGTATAGTAACTGAGGCTGTTGCTGCCGGAATAGGCGGTTCAATTACCGGAAGATTTCCGGTTACAGAACATCCGTTAGCATCAGTAACACTCCAGGTAATTGAACCTGCAGTTACGCCTGTGAAAATACCATTTCCTACTTGTGTAATACCATTAAGTGTATATGTTAAAGGTGCTGTTCCGCCAATAGCCGAAATAAATACAATTGCCGTTCCTCCTATACAGGGAATTGGAAGTAAAACGAGCGCAGAAGCTATTATTGCCGGAGGTCCGGTTACACTAAGTGTATCGCTTACAGGACCGCAACCATTGACATCAATAACACTCCAGGTATATACACCACCGGCAGGTATACCTGTAAAAACGCCATTACCAATTTGCGTTACACCATTAAAAGTAAATGTGTAAGGCGCTGTGCCACCTGTAGGAAGTATTGTTACTGTTGCAGAATCACCGCCACACACTATCGGACTTGTAATACTTGCTGTTGCAGTAAGAAGCGAAGCCCCTGTTATATCTAGGGTTGAGCCAACAGGGCCACAGTTGTTGAAATCATCAACACTCCAGGCATATCCTGTTCCGGGAGGAATAGGTGTAAATACACCGTTCCCGATTTGTGTTACGCCATTAAAAGTGTAAGTATAAGGAGGTGTTCCTCCGATTGCCTGTAAAGTTACTGTTGCGGTATCGTTTCCACAAGGACCTATGTTTACGTATGAAGGTATAACAATTAAAAGTGGGGGCTCAGTTACATCAATAGTATTGGTTACTGGTCCGCATCCGGCAGCGTCAATTACGCTCCAAACGTAACCTGTTCCAGCCGTAATTGTTGTAAAAATACCATTGTTAACTTGTGTAACACCATTTAAAGTATAGGTATAGGGTGGTGTTCCGAAATCAGCAAAAATAGTTACCGTTGCGGCTCCACCGGCACATGCTATCGGAATGGTTACAGAAGCTGATGCTGAGGGTATCGGAGGTTCAGTCACATCTAGTAAACCCGAATCAGGGGTACATCCGTTTGCATCAGTAACACTCCACACTAATCCTGTTCCTGAAGGTACACCGGTAAACACACCATTGCCAATTTGAGTTACACCATTAAATGTAAAAGTGTAAGGCTGTGTTCCGCCTGTTGCTGATACAACAACAGTTGCAGTAGCTCCTATACAAGGCGGAGGAATCAGTACAATGGCCGCTCCTGAAATTGAATCAGGACTTGTAACATTCAACAAACCTGATTCAAGGCATCCATTGATGTCAGTAACACTCCAAACATATCCGTTACCTGCAGGTATTGAGGTAAAAACACTATCACCTGGCTGTATAACTCCGTTAAAAACATAGGTATAAGGAGCCGTTCCACCGGTTGCTGAAAGGGTTATTATTGCTGAATCGCCAACACAAGCTATCGGTGCAGTAATATCAGGGTTTACATTCAGTGGAGGAAGTTCAGTTATCACAGCAATTCCTATAACCGGACCACAACCATTGGCATCAGTTACAGAAACGGTATAAGTTCCGGCAATTAACCCGGTTGCAGTAGGAGTTGTCTGCACCGGCACAGTATTCCATACATAAGAATAAGGAGCAACACCACCTATGGCCTGAGCTGTAGCAGTACCAGTACTTTGTCCTGCACACAAAATAGTATCAGTAACTGTTACCTGAACAGTAACTGCTGAATCAGGTTCTGAAATATTCACGTTTAAGGTATCGGTACATCCGTTAGCATCGATTACCGTAAACAGATATGTTGCAGCAGCAAGATTGGGAAATAAACCACCCGCCTGTAATGTACCTCCGTTAATACTATATTGATAAGCTGGTGTACCCCCGTTTGCCGCAACCGTAACTGAACCGGTTGCTTCGCCGAAACAGTCAACATTTACAATATCTGTAACGGCAAGCACAAGCGAATCAGATGGTTGGGTTATCACTACTGTAGCTGAGTCGGAACATCCGTCAGCATCAGTAACAACCACAGTATAAGTTCCGGCAATAAGATTAAGAATAGTCTGTGTGGTTTGCACTGGTACAGTAATCCATTCAAAGGTGTAGGGTGGTGTTCCTCCTGCAACTGAAACGGTGGCAGTACCATCATCACCACCAAAACAGCTAACCGGCGTAGCGGATGCCGAAACAATCATAGGTGCCTGTTTTATGACTTCAATAAGTTGTTCACAGGCGTATGAGTTGCCATTTATATCAACTACAGTCCAAATAACTGGCGTTATTCCTACCGGAAACTGAGCCGGAGCATCATTGGCTAAACTGAAAATACCACAGTTATCATCAACAAGTACTGGTGGACTAAGTACTATTGTATCAGTAAATGTTGCACAGTTTGGTATTATAAATGTAATATCATCAGGGCAAATCATGGAAGGATTTTCGCTATCGTAAACAGTCACAGTAAAACTGCAGGTATCTGAAAATCCATCTGCATCAACAACTATATATGTAATCGTTGAAACCCCTGTAACAAAATCATAATTGGAAAGGTAATTAATCCCGGTGAGGGGTGAAGCACTTGTATTTGCACCTGTCATAACCCAGGTCAGTGATACGATATTTCCATCCTGGTCATAAATAGTTGCAGCCAAATCGTCAACCTGGGCCCCGCAAACTGTTATATCAGATCCTGATGTTATATTTCCCGGACAACTGACTGTTGGCGCATAACTTACAGGCGAAATAGTAATATTTACAATAGCAGTGTCGCAACTGCCGGATGCATCGCATATCTGGTAAATAAAACTGTCGTTTCCGTTAACATTTGGGTTTGGGGTATAGGTCATAGTTCCATCAGGATTTAAGACCACATTACCTTGTGATGGCACTGAAATAACAGAAACCGGTGTTCCTGAAAGTGGTCCGTTACAACCGTAATAGTCGTTATCCATTACAGGAATTACTACACTCATATTTTCATCGATGGTAACTGCATTGGGCCTGGCAAGTGGTCCATCATAAGCCATTACCTGAAAATTATCAATAAATAAACGCCCGTCGCCGGTTCCCCCTGCGCCATTGCTGGCAAATAAACGAATATAAAGGTCGGTCCGGTTATTGATCAAATCAACTGTTGACCAATCAACTACCTTCTCATACCATATGCCAGACGAAAGCAGTGACATGGATCCGTTTACAGTATAACTGAATGGATCGGTACTATAGGAAAAGTTAATTGTTTGAGCAGCACGGTTTCCCCTTCGGGCCTGCACATAAAGTTTAAACTTGCGGTATTTATATAAACTATCGCCACTCAGATGGAACTGAAAATACCGCTGGTTAGTAAAATTTGAGGGATCCATGTAAATAGCCGGTGGCCCTATAATATTATTAACGTATGCAAGGGCTCCTGTAGCTGTACCTTGAGTCAGATCAATAAAAAACGGTTCGGAGGAAGTTGCCTCACAAGCAATACCGGAAGCACTTTGGTTTGGACTTATCGGATAACCGGTAGCTCCGGTAAAAGTATAGTTAACCAATAATACACCAGGAGTTATTGAAACTGTTTGTATGCAGGACGTACTATTTCCATTCAGATCGGTAGCTGTCCAAGTAATAGTTGTTACTCCCGAAGGATATGGAGCAGTTAGCGGCAGTCCGTCGCTCCTGCTGCCGGTAGCCAATCCTGAAACAATTCCGCAATTATCAGTAACAGCAGGGGCTACAATAGTAATATTGGCAGTACAACTATCTTCGGCGTAAGTGGCATTAATATTTTGCGGGCAGGTTATCACCGGCAATTGAGTATCGGTTACAGTTACTGTAAAATTGCATGTAACTGTATTATTTTCAGCATCAGTAACAATGTAAAACATAGTAGTTACGCCAGAGTTGAAAGTATAAGAAACCGGATTATTAATTCCGGTTGCCGGTGAGTTGGCGTTTGTAGCACCAGCCATGGCCCATGTTACAGAAACGATATCGTTGTCGGGGTCGGAATAAACCAGGGAAATTCCACTTACCAGAGCTGAGCATAAACCAGGCTCAGCAACAGCAACCTTGTTTCCCGGACATATGATAACAGGTGGAGCAGGAATTGCATACTCAGAAATTAAACAGGGATGAGTAGCTGAATTCGGGAGCAAATATTTCGGGAAACCTGCGAAGGCGGAATATTCGTTATCAAAAGTAATAGTATTAAAAATAAGCGCATTCTCATGTAAACTTACTACTCCCGGAAAGGCCGGGCTATAAGCTCTTAACTCTATGCCTGGCAACGACAAGCTTGCCATCGGCGAAGCACTGACCAAGTAAGGCATCAGTAGAAAAATCATTCCGAATGCCTTCGCACAGATCCGGATATATAAAGATTTTTTCATCTTAGTATTTTTTATTTTGACTTTGGTAAGATGCCTGGCAGGCACACAGAGAATAAGACATGATTCAACAATACTATTATTTCATTAGTTAATTATTCAATCATGGCCAACTCTCATTAATATTTTTTTTAACGTTTGCCCTACAAATTCCTGAAACTTTTATTGAATAACCGGTTTTTTGCAGGGAATACAAATTGCATGTTCCATCATTATTGTTGTATGATAGGGAGTTAGGCTAATGTTGAAAAATCACTTATGGTAGATTTTTCAAAATATACTCCTAATCATAGTGCAAGTTATTACAAAAAAAAGCCAGCATTAGGTGGATGAAAATAAGTTATTAAACGATTTATTAACAATCATATTACTGTATATCAATGATTTAAATACTTTTTTAAACCCCCTTATTTTTGACCTTTAACCGAAGTGAACAGCAGATTTTAAACTATGAACATGTGAATATGTATAAACTAACATGAAAACGGGAATAATTCTGCCTAAGCTCCTTCCTGCTCAGATATTGTCAAAGCCGGTAGAAAAACCAGATTAAAGATGAGAATAATACACAAATTCAAATCTCACACTATAAAAAGTATAGCTATATCGAATTAGTTAAAAAAAGCAAAAAAATACAATGGGTAATAGGCTAAAGGACTCCGATAATAAAGAAAATTAACTACATTTGCATAACTCAATCGAATGTATTGAACGAATGCCATATTTTATTTTATCTTACTGAATTTCTCGTCAACTTACAGTGATTCTGAATGAAATTTCATCAATTAAAAATAAAATCAATTCTTATGAAAACTAAACTCTTTTTAGCATTAGGACTTGCAGTTATTGTGCTGGGCTCCTCATGTGTTAGCCAGAAAAAATACAAGGCACAGGTTGCCAGTTTCGAAACACTGAATACACAATATACCAAGAAGCAAAATGACCTGAATGCGTGTGAAACTGCCAAAGCAAATTACCTGAAACAGATTGAAGATCTGAACAGGCAAATTGCCGATATGAACAAGGAACAATCCTATCTGAAAAGCAACAACACTATTGTTTTAAATCAGTTAGAAGCCCTTTCGGTAATTTCGAGTTCACAGGCCGAAAGTATTAAAAAATCAATGGAAAACCTCGGCATGAAAGACGCTTATATCCAGGGATTGCAAACATCACTTGCACAGAAAGATTCGCTCAACATGGCTCTTGTAATGAATCTGAAAGGCGCTATCGGCAATATGGAAGACAAGGATATCAATATTAAGGTGGATAAAGGGGTTGTGTTTATTGATATTTCGGATAAACTTTTATTTAAAAGCGGAAGTTATGTTGTAACCGACAAGGCTAAGGAAGTCCTCGGAAAAGTAGCATTGGTTCTGAAAAATCAGCCAAATATGGAATTTATGGTCGAAGGTCATACAGATAATGTTCCTTTCAAACGAGGCGACCTGGTTGATAACTGGGATTTAAGTGTAAAACGTTCGACCACTATCGTTCGCCTGCTTCAAACACAGTATGGACTTGATCCTTCAACAATTATTGCCGCCGGACGCAGTGAATACCAGCCTATTGCTTCGAACAGCTCAGAAGAGGGAAAAGCAGCAAACCGCCGCACACGTATTGTTATTCTTCCACAACTTGATCAATTCTTTAAACTGCTCGAGAAGAAATAATTACTGGTCCCCGGATTCGGGTTTAAGCTGACCAGGACTTACTAAATGCAAAAATCCCGGAGATAATCTGTAGTTGTGTTGACAGATACTCCGGGATTTTTTTACTTCCTAACCTCCAATTTCTTAAAGATTCAATATATAGAGATTAGTTTTTATGTTTATCTGCATTGTGGCAGCAGGTTTCAGCGGTACAGTGTTCAGGTTTTTCAACAACCAGCACAACACTAAAAATCCCTTCGTCCGAATTAATATCATTGTATTTTCTTATCCCTTCGGCATCCAGGTATTTTTCCAATAACTCATCGGGCAGTTTCACCTTATTTACTTCAACTATTCCACCCTGCGCAAAACCGGTTTTTCGGAAGTAATTCATAAACGCATCTACTTTTTCAGCTCCCGATATACAACCTGCAAAAGCTGAAGCTTCTTTGCGGAGGTCATCGGGAATATCTTCAAGAATCACAAAATCCGACACGCACACATACCCGTTATGTTTAACTACACGGTACATTTCATCAGCAACCTTTTGCTTGTTGGCTTGCAGATTAAAAACACAGGTCGAATAAATAACATCGGCATATTCGTCGGGTACAGGAGCGGCTTCAATATCGCCCAATCTGAATTCCACATTATTAACTTTCACTGAATCAAGCAATCCACGGGCGGTTTCAATATTTTGCTCCGATTTATCTATACCAATTACCTTACCCTTGTTACCTACAATGCTGGCAAGGGAAATAGATTCGCTGCCAGTTCCTGATCCGAATTCGACAACGCGATCGCCTTCCTGTAAAAGCTGGAAACGAGAAGGAAGATCAGGATTAATTTCGGAATTTTCATCATTACCCTGATGGCTGCCGGAATGAGAACCGCAACCTCCTGACCCGCAACCACAAGCACTGTTTTTAACTTTGTCGGTATTTTCAATAGTTTTAATTTCAGACTGCATAAGATGAATTTTTAGTTTACTATATGATTATTTACTGAAGTACACTTTTCAACTTTAAATTAACATTTGTTTGCAAGTAAGGTTTTACAATTCTGTACATTTATTTTATTCGGTAAAACTTATTTAATATTGAAGAACCATAAGAAACTGCTTTTCAACGTAATTTCCGATCGGAAGCAATCCAAATAAAAGATGCCATGATTAATTTGAGTCAAACTTTCGGGAGCAGTAAGCAGAGTAAGTGAGGTTTTGGATTTTGTGATTTCAGCGGTTTTTTTAATAAACAAAACTGCCTCCCAACCATCGCGAGGCTTGCCTACTATTAAAAATCCTTAAAATCAGCAGCGGTATGCTTCAATCCTTTAACTTTGCAGCAAAATAGTATACCTATGCTTCATAAACTTTTTGCTTTTGCTTTTATAATAATCATAGCAGCTTCATGCGATACGGACACAACCGATTACGGTCCGATCGATAAAAAAATAATTGAGGATTACCTGTCAGAAAATAACCTAACAGCTCAATCAACCGCTTCCGGATTGTATTATATTCTTGATAAACAAGGCGGAGCAAATGCCCCAAATATCAACTCGGTAGTAGTAGCTAATTACAAAGGGTATCTGACTGACGGAACCGTATTTGATGAATCAAAAACCGGAAGCCCTGCTACCTTTGCGCTGAAAGCAGTGATACCTGGCTGGCAGGAAGGGCTGCAATTAATTGGTGTAAAAGGGAAAATCAAACTTCTTATTCCATCGGCTTTGGGATATGGCTCAACAGCCAAAACCAATATTCCGGCCAATTCGGTGTTGATATTTGATATCGAACTGGTCGAGTTTTATTAGACAATATGCACGATAGTAACGGAGATAGTGAGCTTGATTTCGGACAATCGTACCGGAAAGCAGCTGATTACTGTGCCATCCAGGACCGCTGCAACAGCGAAATCCGTTATAAACTGAAATACTGGAATATCAGCAGCAGTTTTATTGATGATATTATCAGTAAACTGGCAGAAGAAGGATTTCTCAACGAAAAACGCTTTGCAGTTAACTACGCCGGTGGAAAATTCAGGATAAATGGCTGGGGAAAAATAAAAATCACATCCGAACTCAGGATGAGAGGTATTCCTTCTGCTCTTATTCAGGAAGCACTAGCTGCCATTGATGAAGACGATTACATTTCGTATCTGAAAGAGATACTTCAGAAAAAAATGCGACAACTCGGCAGCCTTTCACCCGCCAACAGGCAGAAAGCAATCTTCTTCGCAGCATCACGCGGTTTTGAGCCCTCCCTCGTTTCATCACTTTTAAAAAACAACGATTTACTTGATTCATAATCACATTCTATTAGTATGATAAACATTGAAACCCTTAAAGAACTATCAAAGCGACTCGAAGCGCTGAGGAGGTTCCTTTGACGTCGAAACCAAGCTTGAACTCATAGCCGACGAAGAAAAAATAACACTTGCTCCCGATTTCTGGGACGATCCTAAAAAAGCTGAAGCCGTTCTCAAATCCATTCAGGAAAAGAAAAGCTGGACCAGTGCATACGCCGAAGCCGAAGCATCGCTTGCTGACTTAACTGTTTTGTATGAATTTTTTCAGGCTGACGAAGCTACGGAGGAGGAAGTAGAAGAACATTACGAAAAAACCAAAGCCCTTTTCGACCACCTCGAATTCCGCAATATGCTCCGCAATGAAGAGGACGGGCTGAGCGCTATCCTCCAGATTAATTCAGGAGCAGGCGGTACTGAAAGCCAGGACTGGGCCCAGATGCTTATGCGTATGTATCTCCGCTGGGCCGAGCGGAATAATTATAAAGTAAGGGAACTCGATTTAAATGAAGGCGATGGTGCCGGCATAAAATCCGTTTCAATTGAAATTGAAGGCGACCATGCATTTGGCTACCTGAAAGGCGAAAACGGGGTTCACCGCCTGGTGCGCCTCTCCCCTTTCGATTCGGCTAACCGCCGCCATACTTCGTTTGCTTCGGTTTATGTATATCCTGTGGTTGACGACAATATTGATATCCAGCTCAACCAGGCTGATTTAAGCTGGGATACTTTCCGCAGCAGCGGTCCGGGTGGGCAAAATGTAAATAAAGTTGAAACGGCAGTCAGACTGTATCACGCACCTTCAGGGATTGTGGTGGAATGTCAGGTAACCCGTTCGCAGCAACAAAACCGCGACAAAGCCATACAAATGCTTAAATCGCAGCTATACGAAATTGAAATCCGCAAGAAAAAAGAAGCCCAGGCTGAAATTGAAGGCAACAAGAAAAAGATTGAATGGGGATCGCAAATCCGTAATTATGTGCTTCACCCTTACAAAATGGTGAAAGACATACGTACCGGACACGAAACATCCAATGCTTTTGAAGTTCTGGATGGCGATTTGAACGAATTCATCAAATCATACCTGATGGAATTTGGAAGGAACGAGATATAATTCAAGGTTTCAGGAATAGTCAGGGGCAGCTCTTCTTATTTCAAACTTGCGTTTATATTCAACGTGGTTCAGGAATTTCTGTTTTCTTACCTTTACCATCCGGCTGGAAACGGTTCACAAGGTAACCGAATTTGCATGATTTAATTATAAATCCTTTTTCTGATTTTTATGGCTCTTTATCCTTCTTTACATACATAAATATTCGTATTTTCAGGAAAGTAATTCTTTCAATTTTCCGAAGAAAAGTTTCCCTATCTTTGAAAAGAAATCCATTCTTTCAGTTAAAACCTATGATAATTATTTACCACAACCCCAAATGCCGTAAATCGCGTGCCGGACTGCAATACCTTCAGGAAAAAGGCCTTGAACATACTGTGGTTGAATACCTCAAAACCCCTTTTACGCGCGAAAAGTTCAAAGAATTGCTGATGAAGCTAAACATGCGTCCACTCGAAATAGTGCGCACTCAGGAAGATGAGTTCAAGGAAAAACTTAAAGGCAAAAACTTCACCGACGAAGAATGGATAACGATTATCCTCGAAAACCCAAAACTAATCCAACGCCCGATAGTTGTACAAAATCATAAAGCGGTGCTTGGGCAGCCAGTGGAAGAGATAGAGCGATTGTTGTAAATGGTCATTCGGTTGTTGAGGGTTTAGAGGGTTGATTTTTTTGAGTGGATTTGGTAGTCATTCGATTGTCATTCAGTTGTGGAGGAGTGAGAGAGTATGGGATTTTTGAGTGAAGTTAGTTGTGATTCAATGGTCATTCGGTGGTCATTCGATGGTCATTCAATTGTGGAGGAAGGAGAGGGTATGGGATTTTTGAGTGGGATTAGTGGTAATTCAATGGTCATTCGATGGACAATAAATGGTCTTTTGACGGTTAAATACAGTTTTTATCTTTAGCTGTGTTTTTAAGAAATGAATTTTAATTTTACCTCATGGATATTGATGATTTAAGAGTTTATCAACAGGCAATGCAACTGGCTGAAAAAGTCTGGGAGATTGTTATAAAATGGGATGCTTTTGCAAAATATTCCATTGGCAAACAATTTACAGAAGCCGCTGATTCAATAGGCTCTAATATCAGTGAAGGCTTTGGGCGGTTTCATTTCAAAGATTCTAAAAACTTTCTCTACTATTCGCGTGGTTCACTTTACGAAACCCGAACGTGGACTATAAAAGCACATAACAGAAAATTAATAACCGATGACGAAAATAAGGATCTGATAGAAAATATTCAGGATCTGAGCATTAGGCTGAATAATTATATAAACACTATCGGAAAAAACCTGGCAACCACGATTGAACACCATCTTTTGTCCAACAACAATTGAATGACCACTAAATCCACTTAAACTTTCACAATCCTCTTGTCAAACCACAATTGAATGACCATTGAATGACACTCAATCCACTCAATCCACTCCCAAACCTCTCGTCCAACAACAATCGAATGACCGCTAAATCCACTCAAACTTTCACAATCCTCTTGTCAAACCACAATTGAATGACCATTGAATGACACTCAATCCACTCAATCCACTCCCAAACCTCTCGTCCAACAACAATTGAATGACCACTAAATCCACTAAATCTCTAAAACCTCTCGTCCATCTACAGTCCCTAAATTCACCAAAATACCAAAATCTTCTCAAACTTCATAAACAATGAAAACCCGCATCGAAAAAGACACTATGGGATCGG